>SKZS01000062.1 GCA_007127255.1 Syntrophomonadaceae bacterium
CATGGGCAGAAGCGTAATCCACAGGGGCAAGCTTGAATAATAAAGCGGTCCGGTTAATAAAACATAATCCGCCGCTGGAGCAAACAACTAGAAGGCCCCCCCAAGCAGGTACTGTGCAGTAAGGCGAGACAGTGTAAACGCAATATTGTTCGGCGTCAAACCGAAAACAATTGTGCATAAGGCCAAAATGACCATTACTGAAAGCATAGCCGGCGCAGCATCCTGCATATTAAACTGCAGCTCCTGGTGATTATGATGAGGATCATGGCTCGAATCACCCGGCAGTTCAAAAAATGCCGGGATAATAATCGGCAGGTAGTAGAGCGCATTTAACAAACTGCTAATTAAAAGGACAAGAACATATATGACCATGTTAGCGTCAAGCGCACCCATGGCCAGGGTCCATTTACTTAAAAATCCGTTCAGCGGCGGAATGCCAATCATGGCCAGGGCAGCAATTGAAAAACAGCCCATTGTTACAGGCATTTGCCTGCCGATACCTTTCAGATCATCAATCAGACGTTTACCTGTTTTCCAGATTATCGCTCCCGCTGCAAGAAAGAGAACGCTCTTCATAAAAGCATGGCTGAAAATATGAAAAACTGCACCGATAACGGCATTGCTGTTCAAGATACTTAAGCCAAGCAGAACATAGCCCAGCTGGCTGATACTGGAATAAGCCAGACGACGCTTGATGTCGGTCTGAGTAAGGGCTACTGCAGAACCAAGCAAAATGGTGATGACTGCCAGAACGCTTAAGACCAGATCCCAGCCGGCGCTCTTAATCAACTCGGGTGAGAAAACATAAAATATGACCCTGAATAAACCATAAGCTCCTGTTTTGAGCATGATCCCGGAAAGGAGGGCACTGGCAGGAGACGGTGCAACCGGATGGGCATCAGGAAGCCAAACATGCAGTGGAAACATCCCCGCTTTCATACCGAACCCGATCAGGAAACAAATAAAAGCAATAAAAGCCAGGGCCGAATTTTCTTCAATAATCACTCCGACACCCAGCGAAACGGTACCGCCCAGCTCAAAAACGATAATCATGCCAAAGAAGAGGGCGAGGCCGCCGATTATTGTCATAACCAAGTACTTATAACCTGCTTTTAACGCTTCCTCTGTTTCTTCGTGAATAACCAGTATATAAGCAATTAAAGACATCAACTCGAAGAAAACAAACAAGCTAAAAAGATCACCTGCAAAAAATATGCCCTGGCAGCTGCCCAGGGTAAAAATCAACACGGGGTAATAGCGGCCGCAGGCATGCTCCCTGGCCATATAATCGATCGAATAAACAGTACACAACAACCAGACAAATGACGCCAGGGCAGCAAGGCAGAAACTTAATATGTCCATACGCAGCGATATCTCGAGATTCGGCAGTACTTCAAAAAGGGTATGTTGAATCTCGCCACCACCGATAACAAAAGGGTACAAAGATAACGTTAGCCCAAAGGTGACTGCCGAGGTTGCAACAGATAGGACATTACGAAGTTTTTCAGATATCCGGCATGAATACATAATAACGGGGGTCATAATTATCGGAAATCCAACGATCAAAAATATAATGGCAAGAACGGTTGATTGGCTCAATATAAACACCTCCGGAATACGTTAAAGATTATTATATACGCTGTTACCAGAATATTTCAACTGATAGTAAGTAATTCTTCAAATTCTCTTAAAAATAAACTGAGAAATTCTCTTGCAAAAGCGTAACCACAGGGGTGGTATAAAAACCGCTAACAACTATAAAAAGCATGCCAATTACCAGGCAGGCCAGCATAATTCGCGGAACAGATTTTGCCTCTTTTTTGAAATCTTCCTGCTGCATAAAAGCATTAATCACTATGGGCATGTAATAAACAGCGTTCAGCAAACTACTGGCCAGTATGACCAGGACAAATACAGGACGGCCAATTTCAAGGGCGCTGATTGCTAAGTACCATTTGCTGATCAAGCCTCCCGTCCCCGGAATGCCGACCATTGAAGCGCTGCCAATAGTAAAAGCAATCATAGTGATGGGCAGGACACGCCCGACCCCGGCTAAATCCTTAATTTCCCGAACGCCTGTTGAATAGATAATAACCCCTGCAGCCATAAAAAGCATTGCCTTGGTTACCGCATGAACCATAATATGATAAAAACCTCCGACCAGGGCTGAATCATGGTGAAGCCCGATTCCCATAAAAATATAAGCAATCTGCCCGATGCTTGAAAAAGCGAGCATTTTTTTTAAATCTGATTGCATCATGGCATAAATAGAACCGAATAAGGTCCCCAGGGCTGCTAACCATAAAATAATTTCATTCAGCGGTATGGATTCCAGTAAAGCGCGGGGAAAAACCTCGTAGAACATTAGAAAAAGAGCAAAAGCATATATTTTAATAACCACCCCGGAAAGCATCGCGCTTGAGGGAGAGGGAGCCGAAGCATGGGCATCGGGCAGCCATACATGCAGGGGGAACAGGGCAGCTTTTGTCCCAAAAGCAACAATGAACAGAGCGGCAGCAGTGAAAATATTTCGCGGGTAAATATTAAAAGCCTCAGCCAGCTCAACATGCAAAAAACCATAATTGAGATACCCTGTTACCATGTAGAGCATAACTACCCCAAGAAGAAAACAACCGGTTCCCATGGCACTCAATATTAAATACTTAAAACTGGCCTCCAAACACTCCCTGTCTTCTTTAATCGATATAATGGCACAGGCTGATATGGCACATATTTCCATCAAAACAAAGAGGTTAAAGAGATCGTTGGTCAGAACAATTCCGGACATAGAGCCGACCAGTAAAGCGTAAAGGGTATAATACCAGCCGATAACCCGTTTCTTCAATTCATGCTGCAGATCACGCAGGGCAAAAACAAATATCCACAAACTGACGCTAATCACAACCAGAAGCATATACAACCGCAGAGAGTCAGCTTTAAATTCTATTCCCCAGGGCGGTGCCCAACCACCCATATGGTAATAAACCGTCCCTGTATGCTGAACTTCCACCATCAGAGCAATAACCATTGCCAGGGCTGCAATGAGCGCGGAAATAATTAAGGCAGCAGAAATCCGCCTGGCCCAGCGGTAGAGCAGGGGTGACAAGAAAGCAGCAATAAAAAATATTACTACAATTAGCGCCGGATAATGATCAGATAATCCCACTACTCCTGGCTCCTTATTTCACAGATTTCATCGTAGTCGCAGGTGTCGTAGTAACGATATATTTTCACGACCAGGCTTAGTGCATAAGCTGTGACGCTGACCGCTACGACTATTCCGGTCAGGATAAGCGCGCCCGGAAGGGGATTTGCATAGAGAACTTCGGCCCCTTCCCTGATTATTGGAGCCTGTGAACCATGAGCATAACCAACTGCAACAAACATTAAAAATACAGAAGCATCCATTATATTCATGGCAATTACCTTTTTTATCATATTTGAATGGGTTAGCATCGTATACATTCCAATGACGAAAAGGATTATTGCCACCATGTAATAATAATTGTCTACTATTCCTCTCAGGATTTCCAACCTATTTCTCTCCCTCGATAATATAATAGAAAAGAGTAACGATTGTGCTGGCCACTTTGATTCCCACAAATACGGTTATGACCAGTATAGCCCCTGCGCTGAACAGTTCCCCGGGCTGTCCCATAGGAAAGCCTGCAATCTTGTTGGCAAGATAGTTTCCACCGACAAAAACGCCCACCAGACCGGTCAGGGCAAACCCCAGCGCACCTCCACTCTCCAGAATTGAGGCAGCGTGATGAGGAATTTGCCTGGAGCCTGCTTCGAGATTAAAAGAAAGCGCTACTAAAACCAGACTGGCCCCAAAAATTGCCCCTCCTGAAAAACTTCCGCCCGGAGAAAGATGACCGTTTAAAATAACGTAGATGCCGTAAATCTGGATAAAAGGAACTACTAAACGGCTGGTTATACGAACTATTTGATCATCGATAAAGATCTCCTCCCCTTATACCTAATGAGACCTGAGGGTGGCGATAACGGCAGCTATAGCCACAAATAATACAGTTGCCTCCCCCATCGTATCAAAAGCGCGGTAATCGATGATTACGCTGCTGACAATATTGACCGCCCCTGTTTCCTGCAAACCCTGTTCCAGGTACCGACGGGGCACTTCATTAAAAGTAGGATTGTCCACAGACCCAAAGGTAGGCATCTCGGCTACAGTAAAGCTAAACAGGAAGATAATTAATCCAAGCAGGTATAAGGTTACGAGTGTCCTGGGATCAACGCCCAGAAAAAATCTGAGAAACAAGGTCAGGATGACTACTATAACAGCTAAAAAGATATAGACCAAATCTCTATCCCTCCCCGATACTGTTTTATTCAGCCCTTTTAGTCTTGCTAATCGCAGCAATTAAAAGCAGAGCAACCACACCTGTCCCCAGGGCTGCTTCAACCATGGCCACATCGGGAGCGCTTAACTGCTGCCAGATTATAGCCATAATCAGCCCAAAGGATGAAAAGAGAATTACTGCGCTTAAAAGATCGCGAATATAAGCGACACCGACAGCGCATGCTATTAAAAATAAAAGCAGAAGTACATTAAGCACTTCAGTCATCTGTATTCCCCCTGCTCACAATCGGTCGTCTGCCTGTCTTGTAAGCAGACCTGGCTATGACATGGGCTGCAGTTGGATTCGTTATCAGGATGAAAATAATCAAAAGGCCCAACCGGACCCCGACGGCTGCGCTGCTCTGCAGGGCAAGGGAAAGAAGCAGCAGGCCTGCTCCCAGGGTGTCACATTTGGTAGTGGCATGCAGCCTGTTATAGACATCAGGCAGTCGCAGCAAACCAAGAGCGCCGACAAAGAGAAAAAAGAGACCCCCAATCAGGCAAATGATCGAGATAATATCAATTAAGATTTCCAACCAGGAAGTAATCAGTCCAGGGCTCCTTTCTCAAGATATTTAGCCACTCCAATCGTGGTTATAAAGCTCATCAGGGCATAAACCATGGCGATATCTAAAAAGTATAGCTGGCCGTAAATACGGGCAATCAAGGTAATGATCACCAGTGTTTTTGTTCCGATAATGCTAATTGCCGCTATTCGGTCTGGAGCAGTCGGGCCAATTAAAGCCCGTACCAGTGACATAAAAATCATCACCATTACTAAGATGGCCCCCAGTCCATATAGATAATCAAGCACTGAGCCTAAGTTCAAGGCTTTTCTACCTCCATGTGTTTTAACCTTTCAATCAAAGACCAACCTTCCAGGGCTTTACCACTACGCAGGGTAAGAGCATGGACCAGAAATTTATTCTCGTCCGCCAGAACAGTTAAAGTACCGGGAGTAAGTGTTATTGAATTGCCCAGAAGAACCCTGCTGGCAGGTCGATCAAGGTTGACCTCGAGTTCAACCAGGTTAGGTTCAATCGGCATTCGGGGATGTAAAACCAGCCAGGCTACCTGGAAATTCGCCCTGATTATATCGACTATTAATTTAAAGAAATAAACGATTAGCCAGGCTATGGTTATTAGCCGGAAAGGAGGCCTGTCCTCGACAGTTATCAACATGTTTCGATTGAAATAGGTAACAAAAATGGCCGCTGCAAAGCCAACCACAAGCTGCGGCCACTCCAGGGAACCGCTCACGGCTACCCAAAACATGAACAGGATCACAGTTACACCAATGTAGTTTAACCAATGAATCTTCATTTTATCAGCTGCCTCGGATGGAAGTCAGATTATATTTGTTACGGATAGAGAAACTTCCGGTTATAAGATTATAAAGCAACACAACATAAATAAATGTGCCGAATGCCATACCTGTAAATTTTCTAATAACCTTCCCTGTTTTTTTGTTTTCTACTGACTGTTGACTTCTATCTTTCGGCTCCTGCTTATCTTAAGCGGTTTCCTTCTCTTTTTCAGCTGCTGCTGCCTCTGCATCTTTTTCGGAAGGAATTTTAGCACGCTGGTAAATGGTGCCCGGAGGGCATTTTTCCACACAATCTCCGCAGTCTGTACATTTTTCCAGATCGATAACAGCCAGTTTGTCATCCATGGTAATCGCTTCCTGCTCACAGGCTTTTACACAGGCTTTACAGGCTATACATCCAACTTCACATGCCCTGGATACAGTTTTTCCACGATCCTGCGAACTGCAAAGCACAAGGTGTCCTTCTTCTCCCGGGGGCAGCATTTTAATTAAGTCCCGAGGACATTCTTTTGCACAAAGACCGCAACCGGTACATTTTTCGACATCAACTACCGGTAATTCGTGGCTGCCCATTCTGATCGCTTCAAAGGGGCAGGCACGAACACAGTTTCCGAGCCCCAGGCAGCCATAGGTGCAGGCTTTATGTCCACCGTAATACTCCCCGGCTACCAGGCAATCTTTAACCCCGTCATAGACAAAGCTCTCGGCAGCACTGTATGCGTCACCAATACAAAACAGCGTAGCAATCGGGGGCCTGGTTGACGATACTTCTTTGCCAAGCAAACTGGCAATTTCTTTGGCTACTTCTTCACCGCCGGGAATACAGGCATCTGGCCCTACTTCTCCACTGACAACCGCTTCTGCAAACTTTAAACAACCGGGATAACCACAGGCTCCACAATTGGCCCCCGGAACTAAATCCTTAACCGCTTCAACCTTGGGATCGGTTTCAACATAAAATACTTTTGCTGCCACAGCCAGACCCAGGCCAAAGAGCAGTCCAATTAATCCCAGGGCGGCTATTGCATATATAAATAACACTGCTTAACTCACCTCGCAACTTTTAGTTCAAACCATTACCAGTGATTAATCTTACCTTTACAGCGAGAGCATCCCCTGGAATCCGAGAAAAGCGATAGATAGAATACCCGCTGTAATAAGCGTTACTGCCGAACCCTGAAGGGCATCCGGCATCTTCGCAAATTCCAGTCTCTCCCTGATTCCGGCCATAATTATCAAAGCCAGGGAAAACCCAATTGAAGCCGCAAGTGCGAAAACGATTGACTCGACAAAGTTAAACTCCAGGCGAACAGCCAGCAGGGTTACCGCTAAAACAGCACAGTTAGTGGTAATCAGGGGCAGGAATATCCCCAGCCCCTGGTACAAGGTTGGACTGATTTTCCGCAGAACAGTTTCCACCAGCTGTACCAACGAGGCAATGACCAGAATAAAGGTCACAATTTGCAGGTAACCCAGGTTATAAGGTAAAAGAACAAATGTATAGACCAGCCATGTTACCAGGGTAGCCATGGTCATAACAAAAACCACAGCCATACTCATGCCAATTGCAGTTTCCATTTTCCGGGAGACCCCCAGAAAAGGGCAAATCCCAAAGAACCGGTGCAATACAAAGTTTTCTATAAAGATGTAGATAAATATAATTGAAATCAGCGTTTCCATAATAACCTCCTACCCGGGTTAACAGACTGCCTGTTTAGCAGTCTATAACCCGCTAAATGTTAAAACGCTTCGTAAACATATTAAATAGAGCCAAGAGCAGGCCAAGAGCAATAAAGGCTCCAGCCGGTTGGGCAAAAATGGTCATCGGTTCAAAGTTAGGACCGAAAAGCTGAATAACAGTA
Organism: Syntrophomonadaceae bacterium; assembly: GCA_007127255.1. Taxonomy (GTDB): domain Bacteria; phylum Bacillota; class Dethiobacteria; order DTU022; family DTU022; genus T3SED10-7. The sequence goes on from SKZS01000062.1 coordinate 7,553, forward strand.
TCCGGATTCGGCCCAAGAAGGCTTCCGTGACCAAGCACCTCACGGACAAAAGCTAAAATCACCAGGGCCAGGGTAAAACCAAGGCCCGCACCTATCCCGTCGGCAGCCGACCGCAGCACAGGTTTTTTACTGGAAAAAGCCTCGAGCCTACCCAGGATCAGACAGTTACACACGATTAGCGGCACAAAGACTCCCAGTGCTTCATGAAGCTCCGGTTGAAAGGCCTCCAGGGACATCTCTACCACGGTAACTAAGGTGGCGATAATGACAATAAAAATGGGAATCCTTACCTGGGAAGGAATTAAGTTGCGAAACAATGATACCATCAGGGTGCCTCCAAAAGCAACGGCCGTGGTAGCAACGCCCATTCCGAAACCATAAAAAAGGAATCCCGTAACACCGAGAAGGGGACACATCCCCAGCAGAGCGACAAAGACAGGGTTTTCCTTGACTAAACCTCTTGTTAAATCCTGCAGATAGATATTTTTGGGTTCCATTAGTTTTCATCACCTCCGCCGCCATTATCCAGGGCACCGGACAGGGCATTTAGAACAGCTTTAAGAATCCCTTCTGCACTGACTGTCGCCCCGGTTTCGGTATCAACATCAAAATCCTGTTCATCAATAATACGGTCCGGTATCAGGGGGTTAGATTCCCTAAAATATTCCGGGGTATCTTCATGTTCAAGTACTTCAATGCTGACAATTTCACCGTCTGCCACTTCAACTTCCACCACAATTGGCCCCATGAAACCTTCAGCGCTGCCTTCATAGGTGCCATCAGGAACTTCACTTAGATCAATATCTACCGGCTCTTCTTCAACCGGTTCATCAACGTCTTCCCCAAGAGCTTTGAGCAGGGCATTCTCAACAGCATTAACTATGCCCTCCGCACTACCGGTTGCTCCGGTCTGGGTATCAATATCAAGGTTTTGTTCTTCTATAATACGCTCCGGGATCAGGGGATAAGATTCGACAAAATAAGTTGCCGTTTCTTCATGTTCTATAACTTCAATGTCGATAACCTCCCCACCGGATACTTCTACCTCAACTACTATTGGCCCGATAAAACCCTGGGCAGACCCCTGGTAAGTCCCATCCGGAACCTCGGCAAAATCAATTTCTTCAACTTCAATGCCGAGAAAACTCTGGGCGACAAAATCAGCTGTCTGCCGGATTGAATTAATCATCGCAACAGTACTTACTGTAGCCCCGGTAACAATTTCAACATCTTCACCGGCTGTAATCGGATCCTCGTGGCTTTTTCCTTCAAATTGCTCCTGGAAGCTGCCTCTTTCAATTACATCACCGATACCGGGAGTCTCTGTATGAGAAACGATATTAATCCCGATTATTTCACCACTATCATCAAAAGCCAGGTTATATGTTATATCACCATCATAACCAAGCACCGCAACTGTTGCCATAATACCCATCAGATCGTCTGTATCATCATAAATCAAATCAAACTGCCCTTCCTCCACCTGTTCTGTCTCGAAGCTGGCAAAACCAGGGAAGAAGTTCTCGAGAGCCTGCCTGTAATCAGCTGCCCGCCGTTCAATAATAATCGGCTCTGTAACATTATACGCAGCCGTCAGCAAGGCGGCAGAAATTATACCAACCAGGGCCAGGATTAATGATAAACGTAATATTTCACGCACTTCTATTCACCCCCCCAAACTGCTTTGGCACTGTAAAATTGTCAATAATGGGAGTAAAAGCATTCATCAACAAAATAGCATAGGTAACTCCCTCGGGTAAAACCCCCCATATCCGGATCAGCATGGTGATCAAGCCGCATCCTATCCCGAATATCAGCTTGCCTCTGGGTGTTACCGGTGAAGTAACCATATCTGTAGCCATATAAAGGGCTCCGAGCATCACTCCCCCGGCTAAAACATGGAACAGGCCGGTCAACAGGTGATTCTCATAGAATCCCCCGCCAAAAAGAGCCCCCATTAGAAAGACAGTTCCGAGATAACCACAGGGAATGCGCCAGTCGATATGCCCCCTGTAAAGAAGCCAGAGCCCTCCAATCAAAAGGGCCAAAGCTGATGTTTCTCCAAGAGACCCGGGAATAGTCCCGATAAAATACTGGCTTAAGCTGTACTGGAGTGCCTCTCCTGTATCGGCCAGGGCTGTCGCTCCGGTTACGGCTGAAATGTCAGCCCCAAAAGCAAAGGGCTGCGGCACAGCCCAGATATTTCCGGCCATATAGCCGCCCCAGGATATGAGCACAACTGCCCTGCCAACCAGGGCCGGGTTAAATATATTATACCCTATACCGCCAAAAACCTGTTTGCCAATTATAATTGCTGAAGCAGACCCGACCACCACCAGCCACCACGGAGGAGACGGTGGTAATACCATTGCAAACAACAAACCGGTAACTGCAGCGCTGCCATCGTTGTAAATATCAAGCTTGCGCAGCCACAAAGCTTCAACAAGCATGGCAGTAGCAACAGCGATAACCATGGTCAATAAAGCCTGGTAGCCAAAAAGCAGGACTGCCATCAGGGCTACCGGGAATAGGGCAATTAAAACGTCTGTCATTACGCTCTGGACTGATTCAATATTTCTGACATGCGGCGAAGACGAAACAATCATTTTTTTATCCATTTTCATCACTTCCCTCCCTAACGCAGCCTACTGCTTTTTTTTCGCTTTCGTTATTTCGGCCTTGGCAATTCTTATCCACTGGACCAGCGGTATTTTTGAAGGACAGATATAAGCACAACAACCGCATTCAAAACAATCCATGGCATATAGTTTCTCTGCCCGCTTATATAATTCATGCTCAGCAGCCTGGGCAATTGTGGTCGGCAGCAAGTACATCGGACAGCCATCCACACATTTTGCACAGCGGATACAGGGGCTGCTTTCAGCCAGGTAAACATCTTCATCGGTCAGGGCCAGGATACCGGAAGTGCCCTTTATCACAGGCAGG
>SKZS01000109.1 GCA_007127255.1 Syntrophomonadaceae bacterium
TGCAAAGACAGGTAAGTGTTGCATTAGATGCTGATGCGCAGCTTTTTTTGCTGGTAATGAATACACCGGGAGGGCTTGTTGATGCTACCCTGGAGATAAATGAGCTGTTTTTGAATGCCGAAATTCCAATTGCCGTGCTTGTCGCCCCATCTGGCGCTATTGCCGGCTCGGCAGGGGCTTTTATAATTATTTCGTCGGACATTGCCGCTATGGCTCCCGGAACAACAGTTGGCGCTGCCCAGCCGATTGCTATTTCTCCGGAAGGCGCTTCTGAAGCAGATGAGAAGACTACAATATTCTACTCTACCCATCTGCGCAGCATGGCTCGTGAAAAGAACAGGCCGGAAGACATAGCAGAAAGATTTGTCACCGAAAACCTCACCCTTGATGCCAGGGAGGCCCTGGAAGTTGGGATAATCGAATACCTTGCCGCAAATGTGAGTGAACTTTTAGAATCAATTGACGGGACTACTATTGAGAAGCAGGGTATAGAATACAGCTTGCAGACGGCCGATGCTCCCCTGGTCTCTGACGATATGACTGTTAGCGAGAGGCTTCAGAATTGGCTGAGTGATCCGCAGATTTCTTTCCTGGTTTTAATGGCCGGTTTGATGGGCCTCTATTTAGGTTTTAACGCGCCGGGAACATTTGTCCCTGAAGTGGGCGGCGCTATACTGCTGGTCCTCGGTATTTATGGTATCGGTTTATTTGATGTCAACACGACGGGGGTGGTCTTGCTGTTACTTGGACTGGGGTTGATTGCCGCAGAAATATTTACTTCCGGTTTCGGAGTGCTGGGTATTGGAGGAGCAGTTTCACTCGTAGCGGGAGCAATCATGCTTCCGATCGAACCTCTTATGGCCAGGGACTGGTATGGCACCTTTATTGTAACAGTAGTTGGAACGGTGCTGGGGCTTGTAATCATAACGATTATTATTGCCCAGAGGGTTTTTCACAGCAGGCGCACCTGGACGGGAGGCAGTGAATATTTTAACCCTCCCAGGACGGGAGTAACCGTTAAGGAACTTAATCCAAATGGGACGATAAAAGCCCGAGGTGAGCTTTGGCAGGCAATTAGTGAAGACGGCTCGACTATTCCTGCTCAAAGAGAAGTAGAAGTGGTTCGTGCTGAAACCCTTAAATTGTATGTTCGTTTGAAGGATAATAACAAAGAAAACGATACTGAAGATAGCTCTCAAGCTTGATCACTAAACTTTTTGGAGGAGGTTAAATTATGTTTGAATTGTTGGCTGAAGGTGGTTTTTATATACCACTGGTTTTTATTGTTATAGTGTTTCTTACTTCAGCGATTAAGATTGTCCCTGAATATCAAAGGCTGGTAGTTTTTCGCCTGGGGCGCTTAATCGGTGAAAAAGGCCCGGGTTTTGTCCTTGTGATTCCTGTAGTAGACCGGTTATTCAGGATATCGCTGCGTATTATTACTCTTGACGTTCCGAGCCAGGAAGTGATCACCCGCGACAACGTCACAACCAGCGTTAACGCCGTTGTTTACTACAGGGTAGTCGAACCGAACCGGGCTATTAACAACGTTGAAGATTTCCGTATGGCTACCGCCCAGCTGGCCCAGACCACCATGCGCAGTGTGGCCGGTCAGGCTGAACTGGATGAACTTCTTTCCGAACGAGATAAACTTAATCAACAAATTCAGAGCATCCTGGATGAAGCAACCGATGTATGGGGCATTAAAGTAACAGCGGTAGAAATTAAGGATGTTGTTATTCCGGAAGCTCTGCAGAAAGCAATATCAAGACAGGCGACTGCTGAAAGAGAAAGACGGGCTGTTATTGTCCAGGCTGAAGGGGAGAAAGAAGCTGCCGGAAGAATTGCTGCTGCAGCTAAAACTCTCAGTGCGCAGGAAGGCAGTTTCTTTGTCCGCCTGTTGCGGACTCTCCCTGAAATTGCCAGTCAGCAGGGCAATATGATTGCCTTTCCCCTGCCGGTCGAGTTAAGACAACTGCTTCCTGATCCTGTTGAAATGGCTCGAAAAGCGGCTATAGATCAAGAGTCTGAAGAAAAAGGCGAAGAATAAACCTAAAAATGCTATTGATCACTTGCCTGAGAGTGTATATAATGAAAATGCATAAATAGATAAAAGCGAGCGTGGCGGAACGGCAGACGCGCTAGGTTCAGGACCTAGTGCCCGTAAGGGTGTGGAGGTTCAAATCCTCTCGCTCGCACCAGTTAAACTTAACAATGGCGGGGCTTACGGGTCACCGTCATTGTTTTATCTTAACTAATCAGCCTAACATTTAGCATTTAGACCCTAAGCTATGAGCTGCACCACCGGGATTGATTCCGAACGTTTTCAGTAATCTGGCTTCTGACCTCTGATTTCTGACTTCTAATGCCGAAGCCGGTGGAACCGCCCCCCTGGCTTCAGCAGCCGCAATTAAAATGGGTAAAGCAGAAGAGCGCCTGTTAAAAATATTTTGCCTTTATAAGCCTCATGCTAAGAATACAGATAGAAATGGACTGCTTGATATGATTTCTAGAGGCCAAAAGCATCTTCTAATATATATATTAACGTTTACCTGTTTTTATTGTGCGGCATGTGGAGGGCAGTTTATAGTGCCGGAGAACGATAGTGAAAATAAAAAACAAATAAATATTCATGAAGAAGGAAAACCTTTGGTACTATTTGATGAGCTTAAAGAAATAAGCAAAGAGCAGTTTGTTCAACTGCACGGAAAAAAGAAACTTATGGAGCATCCAATTACGGCTGTTGCCGAACGCCTGGGGAAAGTTGACATTAAAGCAGAGTATTTTAAACCAGACATCTTAAAGCCCGGGGTCCGGCTATCAATTTTAACATTTGAAAAGCGTAACTACATAATAAAGGTAAATAAGGTAACTGATCATGGTGAGGTCACTTCAATCGCAGGAAAAGTAGAAGGAGAAGAGTCAGGTTATATGTTTTTATCAGTTTCAGAAAACAAAGCTCTGGGAACATTTGAATTGCCTGCAAAAAACATTATATATCTCCTTAAATTTGATCAACAGGAGGCTGAACATTACTTGTTTGAGGCTCCCCTGGACCAGGTAGAGCGGTTGCCGGATTGATAACCTGGTTATATGTTATAATAAATGTAAAAGTGTCGAAAAAATGACAGATAACACTGTCCTGTTATAAACCAAACCAGTAGTTTTTAAATTAGTGAGAAGTAATTTTGCCTGAAGGAAATATGTTTACTGATAACAAATTCATAGCGATGCCAAAAGGATGAAAAATATGCCGCATTCAAAGAAGCTTGCTTATATTTTCCTCACTTTGCTGGTTTTGCTTTTAATGGCAATATCGGTTTATGCAGCTCAGGATAGTCAGGAAGCTGACAGCATAGCTTTATTTGCCAGCGTCAAGCAAGTTCCTTTCAGTTCACAATCAAAGTTGGTAAGAGACCGCCTTGATATCGATAACGAAATTGCTTCTTTTGCCGTAAACATAGCAGAAGTGAAAGTAAATCAAGCGGTATCTAATGTATATAATTTCAAGCCTGGCGCTGATATTTCTATCGACCTGTTTGATGAAGATGTTATAATGGCCACATTAAGCAGGGTGGAAACATATTCTAATAATGTAACATCTATGGTTGGGAAAGTCGAAAACAGCAAGCATGGTTTTATTATTACTACTATCCGTGAGGACAGGGTCTTAATTGTTATTGAAATTCCTGAGAAGAATAAGCAGTATAAAATTATTTATGATCATGAACACGATACTCACTTTTTGTACGAAATTAACCTGGATGAACTTGACATACTGCCCGGGGCCCCGCCACTTCAGGCACCTGTCATTCAAAATCTTTCTTCCGGTGAATTGATTGATACAGTCTCAACCAATAACGAAGCAGGATCTCCGGGTGAGACAACAATTGATGTCATGATAGTTTATACCCCTGCAGCAACTGACTGGGCAGGTGCCAATGCCGGCAGCATTGATTTTGTGATCAGCCAGGCACTGGCAAGAGCACAATTAACCCTCGATAACAGTAACACCCTGATTAACCTGGAACTTGCCCATTCCGGGGAGATCAATTACACGGAAAGCGGAGATTTATGGACAGATATTATGGGATTAACAGAAGGCACCGGTGGATTCGAACTTGCTCATCAGTGGCGTGATCAGTACAGCGCTGATCTTGTAACCATGTTTTCCGTTTTTGATGGCTCCGGAGGAATGGCCTGGCTTTTAAACGATGAACAGGGTCGCCCGGATTTAGGGTTTTCAATTGCCCGCGTACAGCAGGCACATTTTTCCTATATCTACATCCATGAAATTGGCCATAATATGGGTGCACACCATCACAAAGAACAAAGTGTTGAACCTGGACCCGGGTTATTTGATTATTCAGCGGGATGGCGCTGGTCAGATAACGACAGTAATAATTACTGTACGGTTATGACATACGAGTACGGTATGTTTTTCGAAGATGGAAATGATCACGTAGCTGTGCCCCATTTTTCTAATCCTGAAATATACCTTAATGGTTCTCCAACAGGTCATGCCGGCGATGGTGATAATGCCCGAACCTTAAGAGAGGTAAGGGAAGTCATCGCAGCATATCGAACTGTCGAATTTAACGATGACGAGGATGCCGGTGCCGATCAGGGCAGCGAGGCAATTATAGATTATGTCGTGGTTGATGTAGACGAAACAATGGTCATAGTCGGGCTTGACCAGTATGCGACAGCGTTTTACGAAGGAGAAGAAAACCTGCTTTTTAATTATTTAAGGGCCGGTCAGGATATGATGCTGGTCCATGCGATATGCTCAGGCACTAAATTTGTCGGCCTGGTTGAGTATGCCGAGAACTACATGGGGAGTATTAGTGAGGCCATAAATAACTCCGAACCAATGCCAGAAGCCGAAGTTGTTGAATTTTGGTGGTTCGTCGAATTTAATGAAGATGGATCAGTGGTTATGGTTAAAAATGAGTCATAATCTTGATCAGAGATTGAAGAAGATACCGGTTAATTGTTTTTATAACCGGTTATTTTCAGTTATATGAGGTCAATCCAACGATATAGCAGCTGCTTCTTTAGTTCCGCCACTGAATATAGTTGGTGGCGATGAACCGGTTTTGTCCGATATAACAATACCCCTGGTATTCCCCGTATATTTTTCTGCCCGTATTTTCGCAAACCACAATGTTTTCTGGTCAAGGGCAGCAGAAGGCAGCCTTCATTTATGTTTTGGTAGTAAATTTAAGCATGAATAATTAATCACTAGACACGGTGTATAATTAAATCGATAATAATATAACCTTGTTGAAATTGATAAATCAGGCCTATTGAAATAAACTATAGTCAGTAACAAGATAATATTATTATCAATAAAAAATGGCCAGAGCCTTCATGAAATAATTTACTATACTCATTTGGCTAAACCGGATTTTTTAGCTTACTCAGAAGGGAATAAATAGCAATAGGAGAATAATAAAATATGGAGGTGGTCGCTTTGGATAATTATATGAAGTTTGATGAGGTTCGAAATGTTGCCTACAGACCCACAGGAGTTGGTAAAATATTTACCGATCCTGATGCTGATAAAGCGCGGGAATATTTTCGTGACGAAAAACCGCGTAAATTGGTCGAAAAGGTGTCGAGTGTAGAGCAGGTTGTTAAAGAACTTATTAACGATGGTGATTATGTGGGTATCGGTGGTTTCGGGGCTAACAGGACCCCGGTAGCCATCTTGCATGAAATAGTACGCCAAAAAAAGAAGAATCTTGGCCTGGCAGGCCATACCGCGACGCATGATTTTCAAATACTGGTTGCCGGGAACTGTATTAATCGCTGCGATGTTGCCTACATAGTCGGTTTGGAAGCCAGGGGGCTTTCAAAAATTGCCCGTAAAGCGGTTCAGAGCGGAGAGATTGAACTATGTGAGTGGACTAATGCTGCCCTGACCTGGCGTTATAAAGCTGCAGCTATGGGTGTTTCATTTTTACCTGTTCGCTGTATGCTGGGGACCGATACTGAAAAATACAGCGCGGCAGTTGAAATGAAGTGTCCGTTTACAGATGCAAAATATCTTGCCGTACCTGCTCTTTATCCGGATGTTGGTATCATTCATGTTCATCGTGCCGATGTTTACGGCAACTGTCATATAGACGGGATTATGGTCGCCGACCATGATCTGGCCCGGGCATCACGCCGATTGATTATCACTACTGAAAGGCTTATTCCCAACGAGTTTATTCGTCGTAATCCAGCGAGCACGGTCATCCCATATTACCTGGTTGATGCAGTTGTCGAAGTTCCTTTCGGCGGTTATCCTGGCAATATGGCTTACGAATACTTTAGTGATGAAGAGCACCTTCGCGAATGGCTTAAGGCAGAAGGTGATGATGATACAATGGCCGAGTTCTTAGAGCGTCATATTTACGGGGTTAAAGATTTTAACGGTTACCTGGATACCATTGGCGGGTTGAAACGTTTGCAGGAACTAAGAATACAGGAAAATCTGCTTGAAAAATAAACAATCTATTTTATAATAGGGAGGTTTATGTAATGGAGCACAATGACATGGAATTAATGATCTGCCTCGCCTCTCGTTACCTTGAAGACAACAGTATTGTTGTTGTTGGGACGGGAGCTCCCTGTGCAGCAGCTATGCTAGCTCAAATGATCTATTCCCCGCGTTTGATGATTATGTTTGAAGCCGGCGGGATCGGGCCTTTATTGCCATCTATGCCTATCTCTGTTGGCGACTCACGCACCTTTTACAGGGCCCTGGTAGCAAGCAGTATGCCAGAAGTCATGGAAACATGCCAGCGCGGTTTAGTTGATTATACCTTTTTGGGAGGAGCGCAGATTGATCAATATGGCAATATCAATTCAACCTTAATTGGTTCTGATTACCAGAAGCCAAAGGTTCGTTTTCCCGGAAGCGGCGGCGCCAATGACCTGGCTTCATTTTGCTGGAAAACAATGATGATAACACCGCAGGATCCGAAGCGTTTCACAGAAAAGATTGACTTCATAACTTCACCCGGTTATTTAAGCGGGCCAGGCGCCCGGGAAGAAGCCGGCCTGCCGCCCGGGAGTGGTCCTTACAAAGTGATCACAAATCTTTGCGTGATCGGTTTCGATGAAGAGACAAAGCGAATGAAAGTCGAAAGTATTCATCCGGGTATTACGAGAGAGAAGATTATAGAAAACACAGGCTTCGAGTTGCTCTGGTCTGATAATCTGACTGAAAGTGATCCGCCGACTGATGAAGAATTGAAATACCTGCGTGAAGAGGTAGATCCTTATCGTTATCTAATTGGTAGAGCTTGATAATAAAAAGCGTTTTGTATATGAGAATTTCTCAGGGGAGGTTTTATAGATGAAAGAAGCTGTTGTAGTTAGCGCTGTACGCACCGCCGTAGGTACCTTTGGCGGTTCCCTGAAAGATGTCAGTGCCGTTGAACTCGGTAGTATTGTTATAAAGGCCGCTTTGCATCAGGCCGCACTTAAACCGGAACAGGTTGAAGAAGTTTTAATGGGTTCAGTTCTACAGACCGGACTGGGTCAAAATATAGCCCGACAGGCTGCCTTAAAAGCCGGTCTTCCGGTTGAAGTGCCGTGTACTACTGTTAACAAGGTATGTGGGTCGGGTTTAAAAACAATCACCTCCGCCGCTGCGGCTATTGCAGCCGGTGAGGCGGATATCATTGTTGCCGGGGGAACTGAAAATATGAGCGCTTGCCCTTATGTTGTAGATGGAGCCCGCTGGGGCATGCGTATGGGTGACAGCGGAATGACCGATATAATGATCAAAGACGGGTTATGGTGCGCCTTTAATGATTACCATATGGGCATTACAGCTGAAAATATAGCAGAAAAATATGGCATCACTCGTGAAAAGCAGGATCAATTTGCCCTGGGCAGCCAGGAGAAAGCCCATGGTGCAATTGAAAAAGGACGTTTTAAAGATGAGATAGTGCCGGTTAAAGTGCCGCAGAGGAAAGGTGATCCGCTTGTTTTTGAAGTAGACGAGCATCCCCGTATGACTTCACTGGATAAACTGGCCAGCTTGCGTCCTGCCTTTAAAAAAGATGGCACGGTTACAGCAGGAAATGCTTCCGGCATCAATGATAGCGCTGCCGCTGTAGTAGTTATGAGCCGGGAAAAGGCTGATCAGTTAGGTCTGAAACCATTGTGCCGAATTAAAAGCTACGCTTCGGCCGGGGTTGAACCTTCAGTTATGGGTACCGGACCGATTCCTGCAACCCGAAAAGCTCTGAAAAAAGCCGGTTGGTCAGTTGAAGATCTGGATCTTATTGAAGCGAATGAAGCTTTTGCCGCTCAGGCAATGGCCGTAATTCAGGAACTCAAACTAAATGAAGAAATAGTAAATGTTAATGGCGGAGCTATTGCCCTGGGTCATCCCATTGGTGCCAGCGGTGCCAGGATATTCGTTACGCTGCTTCATGAGATGCAAAAAAGAGATGCAAAAAAAGGATTATCTACATTGTGCATTGGCGGTGGTCAGGGTATTGCCTGTGCAGTGGAAAGGGACTAACAAACAAGGAGGGTATTTCTGATGGCTGTTGATATGAAGGGTTATGATGTTATATCGATCCATGATTTAAGTCGTGAGGAGGTAGAGCAGATCCTTGATACTACTCATATATTAAAAATGAAACAGAAATTGGCTGAAATATACCATCCCTTGAAAGGTAAAACCCTGGGTATGATATTCCAAAAATCTTCGACCAGGACCAGGGTATCTTTTGAAGTCGGCATGTATCAGCTGGGTGGTTACGCTCTATTCCTGAGCGCTAATGATCTGCAATTAAACCGCGGCGAAACAATTGCTGATACAGCCAGGAACTTAAGCCGTTATCTTGATGGGATCATGATCCGGACTTATTCTCATCAGGATGTAGTTGATCTGGCCGAATATAGCTCAATCCCTGTAATAAACGGTTTGACGGATCTTTTGCACCCGTGCCAGGTACTCTCCGACCTGTTTTCGATCAGGGAGAAGAAACAGCAGCTGGATGGTTTAAAACTTACTTATATCGGTGACGGAAACAATATGGCTCACTCCCTGATGTTCGGCGGGGCTAAAATGGGTATGCATGTGGTAATATGTTCGCCTTCAGGGTTTGAACCTGATCCGGAAATAACCCGCCTTTCGAGGCTGGATGCGACCAAAACCGGGGCTACGATCACCATTAATGATGATCCGATTGATGCGGTAAAGAATGCAGATGTGATTTATACTGATGTCTGGGCCAGTATGGGACAGGAAGAAGAACATGAAGAACGCCTGAAAAGTTTTTCAGATTACCAGGTTAACAGTTCTTTGCTGGAAAATGCCAGGGAAGATGTTATGGTTATGCATTGCTTGCCTGCTCACCGGGGTGAAGAGATAACTGACGAGGTTATTGATGGTCCACATTCGATAGTATTTGATCAGGCTGAAAATCGCCTGCATGTGCAAAAGGCTATCATGGCCCTGGTGATGTAGTGTTCTTCGGGCGTCAGGCAAACTTTCAATTTTGATAAAAGGAAGTGAGAGTGAGAGATTGCTATGAAGCCAACTAACGAGGAAAATGAAGGGCTTATCGAACTTGGTTTGGATATAGGTATTTTTTCAGCCAAGGGCGTACTTATAGAAGATAATAAGATAACCACGGTAAAATTACCGATTTCAGGTCGTCCGGTTGAAGCTGCTCAAAAGTGCATGAAGCAGCTTTTAGAAAATATAAATGATAGGTCGATTAAAATCGGGGTAATGGGACAAAATTCCTGGCTTGTGGCTGAAAGCCTCGGTATTAAAACGATCCTGGAAATAGAAGCTCTGCAGGCAGGAGTTTTAAGGCAGGGTCTGAAGGCAGATTACATCATGTCCCTGGGGCATGAGAATATGCATTACCTGGAGCTTGACAACCAGGGGCAGATCGTGTTTTTCAGCCGAAACGGTCAATGTGCAGCCGGCAGCGGCTCCTTCTGGTACCAGCAGGCTACCAGGATGGGTTACAATGATCGCGAACTGGCGGAAATAGCTGTGGAAGCAGAGTCTACAGTGCCTATATCGGGGCGCTGCGCGGTATTTGCTAAATCTGATATGACTCATGCCATCAACGAAGGGGCAACACAAAGCGCGGTATCGGCGGGTATGGCCAGGGCCCTGGTTGAGAATGTATTTACCAGCGTGGCTTTAAATCGAATTGTCGGCCCCGGACGACTTGCTGCTGTCGGTGGAGTGGCCAATAATCGTGCCGTGGTAAAATACCTTAAAGAATTTGCGGAAAAAGAAAATATCGAAATCCTGGTTCCTGAGCGGCACGAATTTATTAATGCTATCGGCGCTGCTGTAAAGGGTGAGCCAATTGACACAGAGATCTTAACCGCTAAAGAGATGGCCACGAAACCCTATAAGGCGGATAACCCACTGCCGCCGCTTGAACCGGGGCAGGTCATCTACATGAAGCCTGATTCTGAAACAGGCAATTACAATTTGTCACAAATTTACCTCGGTGTCGATTGTGGCTCAGTTTCCACAAAGTGTGTCCTCGTTGATCGTGACGGCAAACAGATTGGCGGTGTGTATCTGCCGACAACAGGGCGGCCTGCCCTGCAGGTCCTTGAGCTGATGAAGCAGGTTGAAGAACGATATGGCCATATGCTTAAAGATTCACCTGTAATAGCCTGCACTACGGGTTCGGGCCGGTTTCTGTCCCAGAAAATACTTAATGCAGAATATGCCGTTGATGAAATAACCTGCCAGGCTGAAGGAGTAAAGCAGTACTTTCGGGACGAAGAAGAACTTTCCATTATTGAAATAGGTGGGGAAGATTCGAAGTTTATTCAGCTGCAGGATGGAACCCTTTATGATTATAATATGAACCCGGTATGTGCTGCAGGCACAGGAACATTTTTAGAAAACCTGGCCGAACTTTTAAATGTCAAAATCAAGGAAGAGTTTTCCGAAAAGGCTTTTGCTGCCCGTTATGCTGTTGATCTGGGCGATATCTGTACTCTAATATCACAGTCTATTCTTGCCTCTGCCTCGGCCAGGGGGCTGCCGTTAAATGAACAGCTGTCCAGCCTGGCCTACTCTTCAGCTCAGAATTACCTCAGCAAAACTGTGGATAAAAGGCCCCTGAACGGCAGAGTTGTTTTTGCCGGGGCCACGGCCAAAAACCATGCCCTGGCTGCCGCCCTTGGTGCGATTTGCGAAAAACCTGTTTACGTCCCTCCCTGGCCCGAGCTAACTGGAGCGCTGGGCTGTGCCCTGATGGCCAGGCAGTTTGATCAACTGAATATGGCTCCTGATTATTCTTTCAGCAGCCTGGATAATATCCGGCAGTTTACAAACAATAAAACCCCGTGCAAAGCTGAGTGCAAACATGAACATAATTGCATGTTAAATGTTATCAGTTTTAACGACGGGAAAAAGTTTATATACGGTGATCGATGCGGTCGCTATTCAGGCATGGAAAAAAGAAAAGACCCGCACGGTTTGCCCGACTATGGTGCCAGGCGTCTCGAACTGATGGAAGAAGTACCGCTTAATAGAGAAAGCAGCAGTGAAAGCGGCCCGCGGGTAGGCATTATCCGAAGCGGTCTTTATTATGAATATTATCCCTTCTGGGCAGCATTTTTCAGAAGCCTGGGTTGTACCGTAGAGCGCTCCGGAGAATCAACGGCGGATACTTTGCAGCTGGGCAAAGCCAGGCTTGATTCTGAAATGTGTTACCCGATGAAGGTTATTGTCGGGCATTATGCTGAGCTGAAAGACCGCGATCTGGATTATATTTTTCTGCCCGAGGTTGTTGACATGGAAGCACTGCCCTGGGCAGAGGAGTGGCCGCGTTCTTTTGTCTGTCCATTACTGCAGACATTGAGAGGAACAATAGTTAATTCAATTAACCTTGATCCTGAAAAAACCCTTTATGCCCAGTTAAATTACCGTTCGGGCAGCGAAGGAATCAAGGAACAACTGCGCCCCGTGGCAAAAAAAATACTGGGCGAGGAGTTTAACGATAAGTTTCTTGAACAGTCTGTACAGGAAGCGTATAAAGCTCAAGATGCTTTTAAGCAAAAAATGATTGCGGCTGCTGAAAAAATGTTCGAAGAGCTGAAAAAAAACAGTGACCGGGCGGCAGTGGTATTTTTAAGCCGCAGCTATACTCTTTATGATCAGTTTATTTCCAAAAAATCGATGCACTATGCCCGCCAATGCGGCTTAATGGCTGTTCCCCACGAATATTTTCTGCATTACCTGCAGGCCTGGTATAAGGGTGATATTAATTCTACCTACCTTGATCCTTTTAGAGAAGAATTAAAAGACTATATGAGGGAACAGGTTGAAACTTTTGATAATATCTATCCTGCCCAGATGCAGAGAATGCTATCCGTGGTTGTGTTGATTAACTTCCTGAATGATAATATCGGCAAAACTGGTTTGCCGCCGCTCAACCTGATTTTGCTGGATCCGTTCAAGTGCGGACCCAACGCCATGATGCGGCATTATTTAAGCGGAATGGCCAGTTACCTTCGATTGACGCTCGATGAACATACCGCAGCTGCAGGAATGATAACCAGGTTGGAGGCTTTTCGCAATACTTGTCTGTCTAAAACAGCTTATTACAAGCCTGTTGAACTTTCAGCCAGCACATGTTCAATGTCCCGGAATGACTGGGATAAGATATTGATTCCTGAGCCTACCTATCACTCTGATGTATTTGCTTCTATGTTCAGGGCTTATGGTCTAGATGCAGAGGTTATCCCCCGCGGAACCAGTGGGGATCTCTCCCTTGCCCATCGTTATGTTAACGGGGAAGAATGCCTCCCTTTTATTCAAAACCTCCAGGATTACTTAAGTTACCTTAATGAAAATGGCCGTGCTAATAATAACAGGGAGGTATTTTTCCAGGGCTGGGCCTGTGGACCCTGTCGTTATGGCCTTTATGCCCCGATCCAGGCTCTTGCCATCGATCGGGCCGGTTTTGGAAAACAGAAAGTGTGTTCTTTGAAGTTAAATGAAATCATGAAGCGTTTTGGTTTCGGTTTTGTGATCGGGCTATTCAACGCCTTGCTGGCTATGGATCTGCTTTACAAGATGCTGCACAGGGTCAGGCCCTATGAGTTGAAACAGGGGAGTGCTGATGCGGTTTTTGAAGAATACAGCCGTAAGCTGTTTGCCGCCATTGAACAGTTTGGTTTTAAGCTGACTGCCCTGTTTACCGGCAGCTATAGAAAGCCGTTTGAAAAAATTATTAGTGAAGCAGCTGATGCCTTCAGCAGTATTGATATATCTGACGATGTTAAGCCGTGCATCCTCTTAAACGGTGAATTTTACGTCCGCCTTGACGATCGCTGTAACCAGTCGGTTATTAAGAAAATTGAGCAGGCGGGCGGAGAAGTGAATATAGCTCCGGCGACAGAGATATTTACTTATACTATTTTAATAGAATATCTCGAAACACGTAACGAATTCAAACTAAACCGCAGGATTGCAGATTTTATCAAGCAGGTGGCTTACGGTCGAATGATCAAAATTGCCCACCGCGATGAAGTTGCTCTTGAAAAAGCGGCAGGAAAACTGCTCGAAGGGTACGAGGAACCCGCTCCCCGGGAAATCATGAACAGGGCAGTTAAGTATGTATCGAGCCATTACGGAGGGGAGCCCCCGATGACAATAGGACGGGCTGCTGCTTTCGCCGGGAGAGACAGGGTGGCGGGAGCTGTATTTGTTGCCCCTTTTACCTGCATGCCGGCCTCTATTGTAGAAGCTCAGCAGCGTCCCCTGCAGGAAGAGCTTGGTATCCCGATTATAACAGTTTATTACGACGGAAAAGATAATTCCAATCGCGATGAAATGGTTGAGGGGCTTGTCTTCCAGGCAAAACAGAAGCTGGAGACGTATAAAAAGCAGGAGTCAGAAGCAGGGGCAGAGGTATAAGGACCCAGGTTATTATCTCTCTTGCAGCCAGTTTCAGGGTCACTGTTCAAACGATTGATCAATTACCTGTTACAGAGTACGGCATGACCTGCCCTGTCGCCCGGCGGCCGGTTTAAAAACTTAAACGGACGGGCTCTATACTGATCACCTCGCAAGCCCTGATACTCTGTGGGCGGCATTTGCCGCTACCCAGCCAGATCAACCCCGTGGAGGGGTCGCTGTGCAGGGGGATTCCGCTGTAGACCCGGTAGCCTTTGCTATTTAAAGTGATTATCTTCAGGAGTTTCTGTTCTGAAAGGGCCTCTTCCAGGATCTGCTGCAGTTCTTCCTGGAACTGCTCGTCTAAGTGGGGCCGGCGGTGGTTTTCCGTCCACTGTTTGCCGGCGGCATGTTTCCGCAGGTCCGAATAGTGTTCGGGCAGCATCATTTTGCTGCACAGGAACTGCTGGTTAATTTTTTTACTCAAGAATCGTGCCCCCCAATTTTACCCGCCCGCTGTAAAAACTGGGCCCCGGGTTTTAATGAAGAAGCCCTGAAGAGGCAGGTTTTGCCGAACCGCTCGCGGACCATATCCACTGTTTTTGCCAGGATCTCTTCCTGCCTGTAGCAGCTTCCAAATGAGAACTTAAGCTGGCTGTAGACCGTCAAACCGGTCAGGCTTATACCGACCGCTCGCACGGGCATTCTGTTCCAGTGTTGTCGGAAAAGTGTTCGCACTGTTGGAAAAACCTCTGCTGCTGTTGCGGTCGATTCCGGCAGTTTTTTTTGACGGGAGAAGCCGGTTGGGTTATTAAAATCAGCTCCTTTACAATAAAGGTGCACCGTTGCCCCTATTTTCCCCAGGCGCCGGGTTCGGGCACATACTTCTTCGGTCATTTCCAGCAGAACCAGTTCAATCTCCTGCTGTCTGCGGTAATCCCTGGGCAGGGTGGCCGTGTGGCCGACTCCTTTTTGCTCATGCGCAGTATCAGGGTCAACTGTGGAATAATCAATGCCGTGAGCATTAAGCCAGAGAACTTCGCCGTTAACGCCCCAGCGCCGCTGCAGCATTTTTCTCGGCAGGGCAGCGAGGTGGCCGATGGTCCGTACCCCGATACGGTTAAGGTTGCGTTCCATACGGTGACCGACGCCGAACAGGGATTTGATTGGCAGGGGCCGGGTATAAAAAGCATAATTATTGCTGCTCAGTTCAAAAAAAGCACCGCTGGTTTTCTTGGCAAAACAGTCGCAGGCCATTTTTGCCTGGAGCGGATTTTCGCCCATACCGATGCGGCAGCGAATCCCGGTTTCTTCCCAGACCAGTTCGATTAAGGCAGCCGCTATTTTGTGCGGCGATCCGAAAATGTTTTCCAGACCGGTTAGATCAAGAAATTGCTCATCGATTGAATAAGGGAGAATGCGGTCGCTGAACTGTTCGAATATGCGGGTTATGCGTATAGAATAATCGATATATGTTTGCATGCTGGGATGGATAAATACTACCCAGGGGCACATACGCTTTGCCTCCCAGGCCGGCTGCCCGGTTTTGATGCCGTAGGCCTTGGCTTCGCGGCTGGCGGCCAGAATAATACCGTGGCGCAGGGCGGGATCACCACAAACGGCCACCGGTTTGCCGCGCAGCGAGGGGTTGCGGGCTGTTTCAACACTGGCGTAAAAGGACTCCATGTCAGCCAAAAAGATAACTTTTTTACCCATAAGCTTTAACCGCCCTTATGCGAACTGGTGTTCATTTTATTATTATACATCGTCGGGATGAAAAAGAACAGGGGTTTAAGCAGAAGGATTTATAACCGGGGTTGTAGAATAAACCTTTTCAGCAAGGTAATGCTGCAAGGTATTCCTGTAATAAGTGAGGAGGAATTAATACATGCAAAAACCGCTGGCAGGAGTAAAAGTTGTCGATTTAAGCCGGTTTATTGCCGGCCCTTACTGTACTATGAAGCTGGGTGATATGGGCGCAGAAGTAATCAAGATTGAAACACCCGGCCGGGGCGATGATTCGAGAGCCCTGGGCCCTCCATTTTTGGAGGGAGAATCGGCCTACTACCTTTCCTTTAACCGCAGCAAAAAAAGCGTCACTCTCAACCTGCGGGAAGAAAAGGGCAAAGAGATCCTGCGCAGTTTAATCAGGGAAGCCGATGTATTTATAGAAAACTTCAGAATTGGCGTAACGGAGAAAATGGGCCTGACTTACGATGATGTTAAAAAAATAAAAGAAGACATTATCTATTGTTCAGTGACCGGTTATGGGCACAACAGTCCCTACCGGGAAAAACCGAGCTTTGATGTAATGATCCAGGGCGAGGCCGGTTTGATGAGCATCACCGGTTTTCCGGACGGTCCGCCGCAAAGGGTCGGTGTGGCTATTGCTGATATACTGGGCGGTTTTCATGCCGTTGAAGGAATCCTGCTGGCTTTACTGGTTCGCAGCCAGACCGGGAAGGGGCAGTTTGTCGATGTTTCCTTAATGGATGCCATTATCTCTATCCTCACTTACCAGGCCGCCAACTTCCTGGCTACAGGTGATATCCCGTCCCGGGTTGGTAACCGCCACCCGATGATTACCCCCTATGAGAGCTTTGAAACAAAAGATGGTTACGTAATTTTTGCCGTGGGCAATCAGAGGCTGTGGGAAAATTTTGTGAAAGTGCTCGGCCGTGAAGATCTGAATGAAGACCCCCGCTTTTCCGACATGAAGTCGCGCAACCAGCATCCCGCTGAGCTGAAAGAGATTCTGGAGGAAATTACCAGGACTAAAAACACCGAGGAATGGGTTGAAATCATGGAGAAAGAGGGAGTGCCCTGCGGCCGGATCCGGACCCTGGACCAGGTTTTAACCGACCCGCATGTGGACATCCGGGAAATGGTCCTGGAAAGAGACCATCCCCTGGCGGGCAAGATCAAGCTAACCGGAATTCCCACGAAATTGTCACTAACTCCCGGTGATGTCTCGTCTGTTCCGCCGACCCTTGGACAACATACAGACCAGGTTCTGTCAGAAATGGGTTATTCAGAAGAGGATTTAAGAATGTTTCGTGATAAAGGTATTGTCTAGCGCAATAATTAAACCCGGGGTTTCTTAAATTAATCGGCGTAATTAAAGGGGAATATTATTGATCAAACCTGGCTCAACATGGTACGCAGCAGACCTGGAACGTTACAGCAGTGAATACAGGGTAAAACTGCTGTCTGCTCACAAAGAAATCTTAAATTTCCGGGTAGAGTCCTGGCCGCATCTTTTAATGGTCTCAGAAGACGGGTTTGAAAAAGGACCCTGCACTATTGGTCTGAAGCCTGAATTTTTTAATGAGTTTCATGAAAGAGCAAGGAGCGCTACCAGGATCTGGTTTAACAATCAGGCTCTAAGGCTTTTCGTTGGGAATAAAGACTATTCAATCAACTGGCGCGAAGGAGAAAGGTTATCCTTCGCGCCTTATAAAATTGACAATTTTAAACACAGAAATGTCTGCACGACAGTTGAGCACTACTGTCAGGCTCTCGAAGGTATAAATCTGAACACACCCAGTGCTGTTCTTCTTGGCATGAACGGTGGATCAGAATATTTTCGTGAAAAAATCAAATATTACTATCCCAAAGTTATTAACGCCCTGCTGTTGCGCAATGAGCATCAATTGATCAACTCCTGTCGAAATATTATCGGCATGGGCAGCGGTTCATCGCCCAGTGGTGATGATTTAATATGCGGAGCACTGCTTTCTTTTCATTACTTTACTGCAGATCACATGTTTATTGATAATATTACAGCTGAATTGAAAGCTGAAACCGGCAAAACCAACCTGATCGGCGGACATATGATAGAAATTGGGCTTTCAGGCCTTGCCCCCTATTTTTTTCAAGCTTTGCTGGTATCCATCAGTAAAGGTAGATTTGAGCCCGATTTATTAAACAGGACTTTTAAAGTTGGAGCCTCAACAGGCAGCGATCTATTGATTGCTTTGGTTAAGTTCATTAAAAGTTATCTTGCTTCTACTTAGAACGATAGTGTGATTTAGTTATAATATACAAAGGATATGCTTGTAAATTATAAATATTATATAAAGGTGTTTATAAAAATACGTTGAATTTAGTTAATTAATAAAATCGTATAAATTTAGACTATATGAAGTTGAAACTCCACATGGGAGTGCTTTATAAAGATTCACAGATAAAATATTTAAAATCACGAAGCGAACCCTGGAATAATGTTTGACCTGAACAGTGTAAAAAGGCAGTAAGTGAAAATATTTTTTGCCGAATTAAAAAATCTTAACACAAAAATAAAATATAATTTGATATAATCTGGATTACAAAATTAAAAATAATGTTAGCTTGATTTCAGAAGTTTTAGTTTGAGAAAATGTTCGTTATTGAACATATCGCTGCTATAACAATCGCGGGAAAATGACACTTATAAAGAACCAGTCTACTTTCATCCCACTGGAAAATTGACTGTTGATCAAGCAAGTATTATTCTGGCACGTTAGGGAGGTGATTGTGAATACCGTCAGTTACAAAACGTCGATATCCAAGTTGGAATCAATGGGAACAAGTAAAAAGTAGCTGGTAAATGGCGGTCAGCAGAGATTTGTTTTGAGATTTAAGAGGGAGCTAATGTTTAATCAGGTAACTCTAAGGTTTAAAAGATTAGAAAGAAAAAGGAGGAAATAAAGATGTCGAAAAAGAGAATATTTCAACTGATCGGCTTGCTGCTTGTGTTCAGTCTACTCATGGTAGCCTGCGCACCGGATGAAGAGCCGGTTGAGCCGGTTGAACCTGTTGATCCTGACGAGCCGGTGGAGGTGGATGAGGTTACCCTGGCAATTAACCACTTCAGTATTATCGAGGGGACAACCTGGTCAGGAGCACAGCACCGCGCCGGAGAGCGCATTGCTGAAAAGTATGACAACGTTAATTATATTTACCGGGAAGAAGTTGGTCCCGATCTGACCATCCCCTTTGCGGAAGAAATGATCGCCGAAGGTGCGGATATTGTCGTTGGTAATGCCGAATTCATGGGGCTGCCCCTGAAAGACATTGTCGATCAGTATCCGGATGTTTATTTCGCATCTGTTGTCGGTAGTGATGTGACCACCGAACGGAATTTTATCCGTTACTTCCCGAGACAATACCAGGCCCTTTACCTTGAAGGTCTGATTGCCGGTGCCCTCACTGAGACAAACAGCGTTGGTATTGTATCGGCATTTCCGGTAGCCCAGGTTTCCCGTCGCCAGGCTGGCTTTGTCCTTGGCGTTCAGGAAGCCGCTGAACTACTCGGCAAAGAAATTGATGTTTATGTGAGATACTCAGGCGACTGGTTCCTGCCGGCAGAGGAAAGAGAAATTGCCACAACCCTGGTTGAGGAATACAACGTGGATGTGATCACCCAGCAGACCGACTCCGGCGCACCGCTTGATGTAGCCGAAGAACGTGGTATTTGGTTCGTAGGTAAAGACATGGATACCGTAGGGTTCTATGGCTGGTCGGATACCAGCACTGTAGCAGTATCCTTTGACACTCGCTGGGAGGTTCTATTTGAGCAGATGGTTCTGGATAAATTAGCCGATAATCCCAATCCGGAAACGATCCTGATGCTGGGCATGGAATCATCAATGGAACTGGCCGATGGCAGAGAGGTCTATGCCGTAGACATCATGAATGACAACAAAATTGGCATTGAAGCGATCAGCCCTGAAGCGCTGCCGCTGATCCCGCAAGAAATCCTTGACCTTGTGGAAGAGCGCAGGGAAATGATGATTGCCGGCCAGTGGGATCCCTTTACGGCCAATGAGTTGGTCTCCAATGGAACCGGACTGGAGCTGCCAGGACTTCCTATCCCCGAGAGGGGAGAGGTCGTTAAACCGGCCGGCGAAGAACCAACAGCAGAATGGCTGCTGGGATCATTTAACTTTGACCTGCTGGGCACGACCATACTCGAATAAGCTTAAACTACCTGGTAATGCCCGTTGACGGTTGATATGGTCAAAAAAGAACAAATCCTTCTTTCCCCGGTTGTCAACACCGGGGGAAGAAGGTTTGTTTGATAGTAATTGTAATAACTGTTTTGCTGCAATTCTTTTTATAGCATTGCAGGAAAGATAGGAGACAAAATGCCCACAGATAATCAAATTAAAAAAAATGCTGTTCTCGAGGCAAGGGGAATTACAAAAAGATTTCCGGGTTGTTGTGCGAATGAGCAAATTGATTTCGAGATTAAAGCAGGTGAGGTACATGCTATTCTCGGTGAGAATGGTGCCGGAAAAACAACCTTGATGAACATTCTTTTTGGACTCTACCAACCCGATGAGGGCGAACTATACTTCGATGGGGAAAAAGTTGATTTTAAATCCCCCCTGGATGCCATAAAAAAGGGTATTGGTATGGTCCACCAGAAACGAAAATTAGTCATGGCACACAGTGTGATCGAAAACATCATGCTGGGGCATCCTCATGCCGGTGAAATACTCAATTTTAAGAGAGTGAAACAGGAAGTTACAGAACTGTGCGAAAAATATGGATTTAAACTCGACTTAAATGCTAAGGTGTGGCAGCTTTCAGAGGGGCAAAGGCAAAGTGTCGAAATTATTAAGGCCCTCTACCGGGGAGCCAAAGTGCTGATCCTTGATGAACCCACCTCAGCCCTGTCGCCGCCAGAAACCAGAAATTTACTGGATTCAATCCGTACAATGGCGGAAAGTGACCTGGCAGTAGTACCCTTTATTACTCATAAATTGCCAGTTGTCCTGGACATCAGCCACCGCGTGACGGTGCTGCGCAACGGCAAAGTAACGGCACAGTTTGCGACTGAAGGCGCCACTGAAAAAAGTTTAGCGAAAAGCATGGTGGGAAGGGAAGTTATTATCAAGCTGGATAAGGTTGAAGTTGAACGTGGAAAACCGGTTCTGGAGGTCGAAAATCTTAGTGCATACAGTGAAAAAGACTATCTTGCATTAAAAGGGGTTTCTTTTACGATACATGAAGGAGAAATCTTTGGCATTGCCGGAGTTTCGGGAAATGGACAGGAAGAACTGGCTGAAGTGCTGGCCGGACTTCGCAGTGCAACAACCGGAACAATTTTGCTCGATGGAGAAGATATCACCCGAAATTCGACGCTGGAAAGATGGCGGAAAGGGGTCGGTTATGTTCCCGCTGAACGGAATGAAGTTGGCTCCATTGCTGATTATTCCCTGATTGATAATGTAGCCATGAATTACTATTTTGAGGAAGAATATGTTCCCAGGGGGGTTATCAATTATAAAGGGCTTCGTGAATTGACAGAAAATCTAATCGCTGAATACAACGTGGCAACACCGGGCCCGGATGTTAATGCCAGGGCCCTGTCTGGTGGAAACCTGCAGAAGCTTATTCTCGCCCGGGTGTTATCCAGGAAACCCCGCTTAATTATTGCCAGTCTTCCCACCCAGGGACTGGATGTTGGAGCTATTGAATTTGTACAAAACAAACTATTGCAAGCTAAAAAAGATAAAGCTGCCATCTTATTGATATCCGGTGAGATCGAGGAAGCGCTGTCCTTGAGTGACCGGGTTGCACCAATTTACGAGGGTGAACTCATGGATATTATTCCCTGGACTGATGCCGAGCGCGATAACGTCGGGGCTATGATGGCAGGCATTAAACCGAAGGTGGAAAGCTTATGAAAATTGCTGAACACGATATAAGACTTGTGAAGCGGGTGGAATTGCCCTGGTGGAATGCTGCGCTAATATCCATTTTTTCTATAGTAGTTGCCCTGATACTATTCAGCCTGGTTTTTGTACATTCGGGTGTCAACCCGATAAACGGTTTTAAAGAGATTTTCCAGTTCGCCTTCCTGAATCGCAATGGACTGCCGCTGACCATCAATCGATCTATTTTTATCTTTCTGTGCACCTGTGCTTTTATTATACCCTACCGCGCTGGTCTCTGGAATATTGGGATGGCCGGTCAGCTTTATGCCGGTGCCCTGGGTGCGTTTGGTGTGATGTACTTATTTGGAGCCAAGGGTGATCCCAATTTATATATTGCTCCCGGCATAGGCATACCCTTGATGATGATTGGGGCGATGCTAGCCGGTGGACTGATTGGTGGGATTGCCGGTTTTTTGCGCGGTCGGTTTAATGTCAATGAAATTGTTACCACCATGATGCTCAATTCTATCGGGTTCTGGTTTGTATCCTATATGGTTAAAGAAGGTGGACCTTTCATGAACCCGGTGGGGCGAAGCGAAAGCTTCGACCTGCCAGTATCGGTACGGGCCCCGCTTATATTCGGGATTCCGTTTACGCTGGTTGTAGCACTGCTGTTAGCGGTTCTATTATACTGGGTTTTTGCTAAAACCCGCATCGGCTATAAGATCAAGTCTTATGGCCATAACCCTTTAGCCGCTAAATATTCCGGTATCAATCCTCAAGTGATCCCGGTTCTGGTTTTTGTCCTGGGAGGAATGATCGCCGGATTGGCAGCCTATCATTACTTTGGCGCTGTACCCGGGGTCTTCAAGGTTGCCCGCAATTATGCTGAATTTGGGGATTTGTCTTTTTACGGCATTATATGTGGCTTAATTGCCCAGGGGAACCCGCTGGCGGCAATTCCCATCTCATTGCTTTTTGGGGGATTAACCAACGGGGGAAGGTTTGCCCAGGGCAAGCTGCAGATGGGTTTTGGAGTCGATTATGCCCTGCTGGGTGTAATGATGATTACCATGGTTGTATTACAGTTTTTCTACCGATACAAAATTGTTTGGATCAAACCCGAGAAGGAGATTTCAGATGTGGGAATTATTCGTTAGAAGCCTTGATGCTTCAATTGTTTTAGCCATAGCAGCACTCGGTGAACTTATAGGCCAGCGTTCAGGAGTTCTGAATGTAGGTATAGAAGGTGTAATGCTGTTCGGGGCCACCTTTGGATTCATCGTGGCACAAACCACAGGCGATTACACAACCGGCTTTATCGCAGCGATTGCCATCGGCGCCCTGATCGGCCTGATGCACGGGGTCTTTTCAATCACTCTTGGCGTGGACCAGGTGGTCAGCGGTATGGGAATATGGATTCTGGGCTTTGGCCTGACTACCTATATTGGCAACCCTTATACCGGTCCTTTGGGCATGGCCAGGATCGATAGAATTGGTGGGATGTCGCCGTTCTTTTACCTTGCTCTTGCCCTGATCATTCTAACCTGGTTTGTTTTAAACAAAACCAGCCTGGGGTTGAAAATTCGTTCGGTGGGTGAAAACCCTGCTGTGGCGGAAGTATCCGGGATCGGTGTAAACAGAATCCGCTATATGTGCGTCATTGTAAGCGGGATGCTGATGGGTTTGGCCGGAGGGGTTTATGGCCTGAGCTACAACCCGGTTTGGAATTACAACTTCCTGATGGGGTGGGGTTTTATTGCCCTGGCTTTGGTATTCTTTTCGATGTGGAACCCCTTCATCATGTTTGGTGGCGCAGTGCTTTTTGGCGCCCTGTGGCAATTGGCTCTTAGTCCTGAATTTATTCTGCCGGGAGTGATGTCACGTTACCTCTGGAGAATGGTTCCATTTGTAATAACTGTAGTCGTGTTGGTAGTGATGTCAACCAGGTGGTTCCGAACCCGCTGGGGCGCCGCTAAACCGGAAGCCCTGGGAATGCCTTATAGAAAAGAAGGGTAAAAAATACTACCTGGATAATTTACTCAAAAAGGGTTTGCGGATATAAACTGCAAACCCTTTTTTATAACCGGCTGTTGGTTGTTTACTTTGCAAAATATTATTTTTGAATTGAATGGCCGTAGGACTTTTTCCGGGGCAAGAAGTATATTTAATAATTTGTCGTATGTGGGAGGATTAAATAAAATGCTCAGGCCAGGTATGATAGCGAGAATTAATTTAAGTAATCAATCAGTAACCTTAACTGACTCAGAAGAGTACTACAATTTCCTGGGCGGGAGAGGCTTTGGCAGTCATGTCATATTTAATGAAGTTGCTATAAGCGATTCTCCTTTATCGGAAAGGAACAAGCTGGTTTTTTCTACCGGGATTTTAACCGGGACAACAGTTCCAGGCGCTTCAAGAACTGCCCTGGTAACAAAAAATGTCATTAACAATGGTATATCTTACTCCAGTGGTGGAGGAAATTTTGGGTCGCAATTAAAACATGCCGGCTTTAATGCCCTGATCATCGAAGGAGCATCAGAGAAACCGGTTTCTATCTATGTTAATGATTCTACTATAGAAATAAGAAGTGCTGATGATTTGTGGGGAAAAACTACCTGGGATACGGTTGATTTAATCCGCCAGAAAACCAAAAATAGCTATGCAGAAGTAGCATCAATCGGTCCTGCCGGAGAAAACAGGGTTAATATTTCCTGCGTTATGATTGATAAGGCCCATGCCCTGGCCTGGGGAGGTTCAGGTGCAATTATGGGCTCTAAAAAATTGAAGGCGATTGCGGTAACAAGCAGTAAGAATGAGTTGGCAGTACATGATAAAGCTTGCCTGAAGAATGCAGCCGACAAGTACTGCTGGACACTGCTGGCTTCTGAAGCCTCGCATGCTCTGAGGGAGGTAGGTACTCATGGAATGGCGGGTGCAGGAGGATGGAGTGGTCTTGTCCCAACTTCCGTAAATAATTTACAAGACGAGTACTGGGATCCAGAAAAGTCGAAAAAGATAAATGAGGAGGCTTTTAAACCCTATGAAATTGGGAGGACAAATTGCTATAACTGTCCACTTTACTGTTTGCATCTTTACGAGATGGAGGGAGAAGGTGACATTATAAAATGTGAAGGAATGCATGCAAATTCTGTGCGCGGTTTTGGATCTAACTGGGGTGTTGATAATCCTTATGCTGTCTTGAAAGCACATGCATTGTGTAATATGTTTGGCCTGGATGTTGATGGTGTTTCGTCAGTTATTGCGTGGGCTTTAGAAGGCTTTGAAAATAATATATTATGTTTGAATGATACAGGGGGCATACCAATTTCCTGGGGTGATCATACAGTTTTATTATCATTAATTGAAGATATTGCTTATAGAAGAGGTTTCGGCGATACACTTGCCGAGGGTGTCTATAAGGCAGCCACAAAGTGCAATATTGATAGCCAGAAACATACAATTAATTTTAAAAAAGTAGGTATTAATGAACAGGGTCTGCGCTCACATAAAGCCTGGTCTTTTGGTATGGCAGTCAGTTCACGAGGCGGAGGACATCTCAGCGGCTCTCCTCAAACCGAAAACAGGCAGTTGCCAGAAAATGTTGGAAAGTGGCTCTTTGGTATAGCCGGTGCCGGTAATCCTACTTCCTATGAAAAGAAAGGTCAACTTGTAGCCTGGTATGAGGTTTATAAAGCCCTGGTTGATTCGTTGGGCATTTGCTATTTTACCGCAGGCTGGTATGATGTAGCGCTCGCTAATATAAACATATTTGTTGATTTCTTATATCCTTTAACTGGAGATATTGTTAAAAGCGAAGAATTATGGCTAAAGGGAGAATATATTATAAATATGGAAAAGGCTTTTAATACAGTTCATGCCGGGTTTAGAAGATCTGATGATATGCTGCCGCCCAGGATTATGCAAGAACCACTTGAAAAAGGACCTTACAAAGGTGAATATTTTGATTCTGCTAAATTTGAAGAGATGTTAAATGAGTATTACATCTGCCATGGTTGGGACGAGGCGACCGGACTTCAGCAAGCGAGTACTTTAAGAGAAAAGGGTTTTAATGATCTGGCTGAGTTTTTACAAAAACATCGCCGTGGTTAATTAAAAAGATGAACGAAAGGGTTCCATATATATCGAATAATCAGGCATTTTGGGTGCGAAAAAGTTTGAGGATGTTTACCGCTATCTCTAAATTCAGGGCGTTTTCGGGGTTATCCAGCCTTATGCCGGTTAGCTCTTCTATTTTTTTGATACGGTAAAGTACCGTGTTGTAGTGGGTGTACAGCTTTGTGGATGTCGTTTTTAAATTGCGGTTTGTTTCGTAATAGGTCTCAAGGGTTTTTATTAAGTCGCCCTTTTTGCTGAGATCATACTCGAATACAGGTTGAAGAAGTTCTTTTACAAACTGGTCCAGTTCACCGCGATTTTTTTCACTAAGTATTTTGTAAAAACCGAGATTATCAAAAAAGATTGCCTGTGCTGTATCAGAAAGCTGGGCGATCTTTAAAGCTTCACGGGCATCTTCATAACTGCGGCTGATCATTTTTATGTCTGTGTTCAACCTGCCCACCCCGATGTTTATATTCATGTTCGGCCTGGTTGACTCTAATAAATATTTGAGAAGGGATGTTACCGTTTCTTTTTGGAATGCAGGGTTTTCATTCTCTGCGCCCATGATGACAACAATGTTGTTGCCTTTAATTCCGGCAATTACATTAGTTATTCCCTGAAACCTAAAAAATCTATTGATTGAATTAAGCAGGTCTTCCTTAGAGCGAGTTTTATTCATGCTCATGTAATTTTGAATTTCTTCGATTTCATTAAAACTGCTGTCATTTATTATTAAAACCGCAGCAGGCTTGTCCAGGTTAATATTAAAGATTCGCCCGCGGTTTATAATTTCTTCGACATTATCAAAATCTGCAGAAAGCAGAATTTCAAGAAAATCATTGTAATAACTTTTCTCAATCTCAAATATTGCTTTACGTTTGGTGAATTCAAGGGCGGCAATGGTGGCAGCCCTTTCCATAGTGAGAATGTCAGGTTCAAAAATTGGTACGTTAATTATGGCAACCATGTGTCCGTATTCATACTTATCAGCAATAATCGGGATACGGATCGCTTTTATAGTCAGCGGTTTGTTGGTATCAGGGGCATATTCCAGCGAATATTTTACTTCCTTTATGTTGCCGAATCGAAGTTTTTCCTGTTTTATTTCAATACTGCCTTCTGAAAAAAACAGCTCGAATTTATATTTGTCAGGGCATTCATCGTTTACGATTAAAACTCCTTCACGATCAACAATGGCTACCGGATTTGAAATTAGCTTCCCGGTTTCCTTGCAGAGTTCTTCCAGGGGGCTGCCGTTTAAAGCCAGGTCCATAAGCTTTTTGTGGGCCTGCTCTAATTTTTGCAGAATCTTGTTTTGTTTATTAAATACTACTCCCAGGATTGGCGCAATTATTTCGGAAAAAGAAAGGTCATAAGGCACTTCCAGCAGCGGGATATTGTATTTATCGGCGTTGAGAACAATTTCCCGGGGGATTTCATCTAAATAGCGTTTTGTTTTAATAGCCAGGCCGGCGCTCTGGGCCTGGTTCATACGTGGGATTAAAGTTTCCAGCAGTTCAGGATATTCGCGAAAGGAGTAGCCCGTGGTCAGCAATAATTCTCCATCGATCAACCAATCCATAATATCGGGAACTTCTATAACATTAACCAGCTTGATGATCCGATCCAGTCCGCCATGGCCGCCAACTACCTGTAAGCGGTTTACCAGGTCAAGTTCCAGTGCATCTTTTACCGTGATACCATATTGCTTGTGCATGAGCAGCACTTCCTTTGCGATCAGTAAACTAACAATAGCAGACAGAGGGGTTATATGTCAATAAATTTGTAATATGTACATAAGGTTATAAAGAATAATTATAGTAATATGCTAGAGGATATTGAACAGGGATGTTTAAATTTTAGAAATATGCAAATAAAATATAATTCGTTATAATAATAGCAGAACTGTAAACGCACACTACCGGCAGGTTTTAAAGAGAAGGGGGTTTTGCGATGTATGTCAAAAGTCATATCTTAAAAAATACTTTCAGGGATTCAGTTTATTTAATGCGCCTGTCAAGCACTATCAGGGAATTTGACGGTGTAATCGAAGCCGAGTCAATTGTCGGCACAGACCATAATAAAAAATTTCTTCGCTCGGGCGGTCTCTGGACTGAGGAGATTGAGAAAGACGCCGGGGCAAACGATATGATCATTGCCGTTAAAGCAGAAAATGAAGAAAAAGCGGAACAGGCTATCCAGAGTGCGTTAGATGAATTGAATAAGCAGGTGGATAGGGAAAATCTGCTTGGGGATTTTGTCCCGCGCACTTTTGAAACTGCACTGCAGAACTTTTCAGGCGCAAATATTGCCCTGCTTTCAATTCCGGGCCGTCATGTTAGGAGGGAAGCAGACAAAGTGCTGGATGCAGGATTGCATCTGATGATATTTAGCGACAATGTATCACTGGAAGATGAAATTGCCCTGAAACAAAAGGCCCTCGAAAAAGATTTGCTGGTAATGGGTCCTGATTGTGGCACAGCAATTATAAATGGCACACCGCTTGCTTTCGCCAACGAAGTGCGGCAGGGTAAAATAGGGGTTGTTGCTGCCGCCGGTACAGGTTTACAGGAAGTATCGAGTCTTGTTAACAACTTCGGCGAAGGTATCAGCCAGGGTATTGGGACAGGCGGCCGCGATGTGAAGGCCGCTGTAGGCGGAGTCACCATGGTCCAGGGTTTAAAAGCTTTACTAAATGATAGCGGCACTGAAGTTATCGTTATTATATCGAAACCTCCCGATACCGAGGTGACAGAAAAAGTTTTAGATATAGCAGCAGAGAGCAAAAAGCCGGTAGTTGTTAATTTTCTGGGCGGAGACCTGGACCAGGTACGTGCAGCAGGTTGTGAACCGGCGGAAACTCTTAAAGAAGCAGCACAAAAAGCAGTTAACATACTTCGGAAAAAAGATGCAGATAGTGGCGATGCAGCCTTAAAAGCGGATCAAAAGCTGGCAGGTTCAGAAAAGGGTCGTTTTAAAAAAGGCCAAAAATACCTGCGTGCCCTGTATTCAGGCGGCACGCTAGCGTATGAGACACTAATTCTGCTTCAGGATAAAATCGGTCCTGTTTATACCAACCTAAGCTATGAGTATGCTGAAACGATAGAGGATGTCTATAAAAGCAGGGTCAATACAGTGATTGATTTTGGCGAAGATGAATTTACACAGGGCCGCCTGCACCCGATGATCGATCCCTCGTTACGTAACAGCAGGATTATTGAAGAAGCAAAAGATCCGGAAACCGCAGTTGTCATGCTCGACCTGGTTCTTGGTTATAATGCACATCCTGATCCGGCCGGTTCTGCCTTAGAGGCAATCAAAGAAGCTAAAGAAATTACAGTGCAGGAAGGACGTCATTTAAGTTTTGTTACTACTGTATGTGGTACGGATGAAGATATCCAGGTTCGAAGTGAACAGGTTGCTAAGCTTGAAAAAGAAGGAGTCCTGGTTTTTCAAAGCAATGCAGATGCCGCAGTTTTTGTGGCTGAACTGCTTTCTAAATGATTGTTCAGGAGGCTAAAATTATGGAAAACCTTTTCAACATTGAACTGAAGGTTATTAACATGGGTTTGGAAGGTTTTGCCGAAACCCTGAAGGAA
>SKZS01000019.1 GCA_007127255.1 Syntrophomonadaceae bacterium
GCCCTCTCACTCGAAGGGGAACGTTGCGACACTCAGGCAGGTCTCCTGGCTTACAGTCATCGCCTTCCTCTCCTTCCCGGTTTTACTTACCAGTGGACTTTTGAGGTTGGCTCCTGCTTACAGTGACGGGATCGCGCCGGATTTGCACCGGCTTCCCTATTCACCCCTAAGGGGCACCTGAATGTATCTATTTAGTTATCAATCGCAATAATAATAACACAGCAAAAAAACTTTGTCCATAGCATCAGGCAAGCAAAATAAGTTGAATTTATCTCTGACACCTTTTTAACTTATTTGAGGGGTTGGGAAAGCCAGGATGTGAGGCGGATGAGCATATCGTTTACAGGGGCATCCGAACCTGTTTGCCTCTCATTTCGGGTAACAGGCGGGGTTCCTGTTTTGTCCAGATCACGAAAGATTTTTTCGCCGATGCGTCGGGCTTCTTCAATGTCGACCAGTTTCCACTGCAGCAGGTCGAGCAGGTGGGCGAAAACACTGACGCGGGCGATAAAGCCGCAGTCGTTGTCGAGCTGCCTTAACCTGGCCAGGAACTCAGCCTCACCAGCCTCAGCCCTGTCAAGACCAGGATCAACCTTCTTACCTTTACCCCGATTAGAACTGGTAGTTTCAGCTTTGCCACCTTGCTCCTGATAACTATCAAAAGTAATATCCTTGCCAATAACCCGACCCGGATTTGGATTTGCTTTACTGCTATTATCTCTATTCATAAGTTCCGGTGAATTCTTAACATAATTATCCGCCTGCTTCCTGCCCCGACTTGCCCGGTAAAGTTCCAGCAGGCACTCCTCGGTCACCCCGAAGCGTCTCAACCTTTTCAGGGCGCTGCCGCCAGTATACTTCTCAGGACCGTCTTCGGCAACTAGGGCCTTTTTCAGGGTTTCTTTTACCACCCGTCCAATATATTCACCCAGCTTGCTGTGGTGGCCTGCGCTTGTTAGGCGGGTCGGGGAAGCAGAGTTGCAGACAACAATGGTCCCGTCGGTGCCGGAACCGGTAGCCAGCCCGCTCGAATATAAACTCGGGGCCTGCACTTCCTGCAGGGCAGCCACCTTGGCTTCGCTGCAGGTAACCAGGGCCCGGGCCATGGCCCCTTCTGTTAAGTCGGCATCGATTAGCAATATAATATTAATTGTGCCCGGCTTCTCAAAAACAGGCACACCGTCTTTTTCATGCCAGCAGGCCGGGTCTCCCACCCTGCTGCCGTTTACATCAATCCCGGCCGTGGTGATTGCCGTCACACTGAAATCGCGGTAATACTCGCTGTGCGGCCGGGCATGCCTCATATGGGCAGCAGTACTCAACCCGGATGTTACAGCAGGATCAAGTCCCAGTTCAAGGGCAATTGAATGCAGGTGGCCTTTATTGGTCGAAGCGCGCATTTCACATCGTTCATCTTTAGACCCGTAAGCATCACAAAAGTTAAACAGGCAGCGTAAATCTTCACGGTATCCTCCATTAAGATATGAAGTGCTTAAAACTTTACGAGGTCCTCTTAGTTCAATTAGGACTGTCCTTTCGTCATGTCTTAACAAGTCGCCGCCTGGCAGTTTAAAGTGGTTCATTAAATGAATAATCCTTTTCTTGTTGGTTTTTTTACGAAACTGCTACCTGCAGGCATCTATAACAAATTTTTATTAGTCATTTATGGGAAAGACCTCTATAAATAATCCAGGCTGTTTCTCCCGGCTATTAGGTTATTATTCCAGTAACCCCAATCAGCATTATCGCTACACAGCTTTGCCCCAGTTTTTTAAACTATCAAGTACAGCACGAGGCACAGTTTTTCCACCAACATACTCTTCCCCCGCAAGAAATGTTTTTTCTACATTTAGCCTATGAATTTCGCCAGGTGTAACCTGGAGGGGGTTTTCACTTAAAATAATCATATCAGCAGTTTTGCCTTCTTCAAGGGTTCCCCTTTTCTTTTCGTCGAATGAAGTATAAGCAACATTATGAGTGCCCATCCGCAAAGCCTCTGCTATACTAACCGATTGCTGCGGATCATTATGATTGCAGGCTCCATATATAGCACCAATAGGATTCGGCTTCGTCACGGGCCCATCGGATCCGCTGCTAACCATTATACCCATATCAATCATCTTTTTTAAAGGAGAGATTTGCCGGGCCCTATCGCCAAGTATTTCTTCCAGGTAATGGGCGGGTTCCAGGGAAGAAGTCAGAAATCCAGGCTGGATGGTAATAGCAACATTCAGCTCGGCAATTTTTTCCAGGGTCTGTTCTGGTATAAGACAGGCATGAATCAGGGTATGGCGGTGATCCTCACGGGGATAGTCCTGCAAAGCTGTTTCAATGGCTTTTACTGCCTGAACGACAGCTGCATCGCCAATACAGTGCAGCTGTACCTGCAAGTTGGCTCGATTAGCCTCTTTTACAAAATTTATTACTTCTTCGTCACTGTAAAATAATATGCCCATGTTGTCAGCTTCGTCGGTATATGGTTCCAACAGGGCAGCATCTTTAGCCCCAAAGCACCCGTCAAGGGCACATGCAAAGCAACCACCAATCCGCGGCAGTTTGCGTTTAAGCACCTTTCTGAGCTCCATGGTCTGAAAGTAAGTCCTGAAGTTAATCTGCGACCCTTTGGCCATGAAGCGCACCATGTCCACATCCATATCACGTGGAAA
>SKZS01000151.1 GCA_007127255.1 Syntrophomonadaceae bacterium
TCTTCGGGGCGCCCAACAGCAAGGAAAGCAAGGTTGCGATGTTCTGTCAGCGATTCTAACAGGCGGTAATCAACTGCAGCCGCAAGGCTGTTCGGGTCACTTGTCTTGTTTTTTGCATCTGTAACAATTTCTTTGCGAAGATCATTTATTGTTCTTTTAATCGGCAGGGATAGTGCCAAAGAAAGACCTCCTGTAGGGTCGGCATCGATCACCAGGGCCCGGGCCTTCTTTTCTTCAAGGATCAACCGGGTAAAAAGCGCTGCCAGGGTTGTTTTGCCGACACCACCCTTGCCGCAAATGGCTATTGTGATACTCACGAATGTTCACGCTCCCTGTGCCGGCGCCGGTGAATTTCTTTTAAAGCGGCTACCTCGTTGCATACTTCCCAGTAGTCACAATTCTCACAGTCAAAATTTAGTTCTTCATGGATCTTAATCAGCGCTTCCACTATCTCCCGGGTTTTTGCGGCGGCGTGGCCAAGAAGCGGCTGCATTTTCAACTGTTCTGTAGACATAATTATTTCTGCCCCTTTTACTGCAGGCAGTCTCTCCAATTGATTAAGCATGGTGCAGCCGCAGCGCTTCAAATTAAACCCGCTTTCTAAAGCTTTTTTGCTGACACGGTACCAGACTTTTTGGTGGTCCGGCCAAAAGCGAACTGATACATATTTTAAGCAAGTAGCAAATATTAAATCCTGCAGGACCTGGCAAGTTTCATATTCATCCCTGAGAGCACCATTGACCAGGATAATCTGGGTTAAGGACAGTTTCGACTTTTCAGTTTCGGTTAAGTCAGGGCCGACCAGGGAAATCCGGCCGGGATGGATAATATTATCCTGCTCTGTCCATAGAATGATGAAAAGGGAGCCTTCTGCACCACCTAATTCTAAAGCTGTGTCATCCTGCAGTACCAGGGATGATTCCCGGGGCCAGGGTGAAAACGAGCCACAATGGGAGCTTTTAAGAACCCCCCTGTGATCAGCATCTTTCAGGTAGCCTTGAAGTTGATCAATCGGTTCTTTGAATAGTTCCATGGTATAAGTTTACTCCTGCTGCCCGAGCAGCGCAGCACCAAAGGCGGCAGCATAGCGAGGATCAATGGGAAATGGGTTGTAAGCACCGGTTAGTTTTTCCTGTAATATCCCGGTGATGCTTGTAAATAGCGCTACCCCTCCGGTTACAGTATAGCTTACCACCGGTCCGGAACGAAGCGCCTGTGAAATGATAATGCTGGCCGTTGATTCGCAAACCCCGGCAATTATATCGGGAACCGCTTCCCCTGCATTAACATGCGAGATGATTTCACTTTCGGCAAAAACGGCACACTGCGTGCTGACGGCAACTCTTTTGGCCGCCCGGGATACTGTTTCATCAAACTCTTCCATTTTTACGCCGAGTGCTGAACCGATAACTTCTATAAAGCGGCCTGTGCCCGAGGCACACTTGTCATTGCGCATATAGTTAGCCACATCTCCACCGGGTGTGCTGAGCACGCTGGTGATGCTCTGCCCCCCGATTTCCAGGGTCAATTCCGTATCCGGCAGGAAGTGACG
Source organism: Syntrophomonadaceae bacterium (assembly GCA_007127255.1). GTDB lineage: Bacteria > Bacillota > Dethiobacteria > DTU022 > DTU022 > T3SED10-7. The sequence goes on from SKZS01000151.1 coordinate 1,553, forward strand.
GGTAGCAGCGGCAAGGCAAACCACATCATCTTCAAGATAATCGGCTTCTTTAACCAGTTCTTCACCCTGCCCCGTACTGGTAATTGTTTCTAGATCTTTCCTTGATATTTCACCTCTGCTCACAACCAGGTCAATCAAGGCTGCTGTTTCTGTGGCGATAGTGCCGCTGGTTTCGCGGATCGCCGTTGCAAGCAGGCGTTGATCATTTAGAAGTACAGCCTTGGTGAAAATACTGCCTACATCAATTCCCAGAGTTATCATAAGCTCTCCCCTGCAAGACGGCGGGCAATCAGGGCGGCACCCAGGGCGCCAACCAGCTGTGAATCAAGGTTGTAAGTTAACATTTTCAGGCCCATCTCTTTTTCCAGTTCCCTTCGCACAGCCGGATTTTTGGCAACACCGCCAGTCATGGTAACTTCTTTTTCAACCCCTACCCGGCGCACCAGGGCCATTACTCTTCCAGACATGGTTTTGTTAATGCCGGCAGCAAGGTCCGCCAGCTGTGCACCCCGCTGCAGGTAATGGTGTACTTCTGTTTCGCAGAATATACTGCAGCGGCTGCTCATTTCAATTGTCTGCCGGGAATTAAATGAAAGCGGGCCAATTTCTTCAACGCTAACCCCGAGGGTTTTGCTCATCACGTCGAGGAAGCGGCCGGTCCCGGCAGCACATTTGTCGTTCATCACAAAATTAACCAGTTCACCATCCCGATCAACACGGATCACTTTTGCATCCTGCCCACCGATATCGATAATCGTGCGCACGCGGGGCAGAATCCACCAGGCCCCTTTGCCGTGGCATGATATTTCACTGATGTTTTCTCCGGCCAGGCCTTCTTTCTGAATTTGCTCCCGCCCGTAACCGGTGCTGACACAAAAACTTAAATCTTTAAGGGTGAGGTTTTTCTCCTGCAGTGATTTTCCGATTACTTCAGCCGCCGAATCTACCGGATTTGGCTTAACAGAAATGCTTTTAAAAGCATAGATGGTATCCTCTTTAAGCACGACTGCCTGGGCTGTAAGTGATCCCACATCTATTCCGCCGTAGAACATTTAGTCTGCTTCCTCCATATCTGCGTTTCCTTCTAAGACCGTTACGAAA
>SKZS01000209.1 GCA_007127255.1 Syntrophomonadaceae bacterium
AAAGCTCCGTCGGCATAACCGAACAGTTCACTTTCCAGCAGGGTATCAGTCAGTGAGGCACAATTTACCCTGATAAAAGGTTTTTCCGACCTGTCGCTGGCATGGTGAATAGCGTGGGCAAAAAGCTCTTTACCTGTACCGCATTCACCGCGTAGCAGGACGCAGGCCGGCGTTGTAGCGGCCTGTGCTGCCCGATCTATCTTTTGACGGATCTGTTCGCTGTTACCGATAATATCATCAAAGCTGTAACGCGTTTCAAGCTTCCTGACCAGGCTGCGGGTTCGTTCCAGCTCTTCCATTACCCTTCGCAGTTCAGAAATGTCATGAATTACTCCTACGCTGCCCTTAAGTTCACCCTTCATAATAAGAGGGGCACAGCTTACAATTACTTCTCTGCGGAAAGGTCCCACCTTCATGCGCACACCTTTGATTGGCTGGCCGGTTTGCAGGACCCTCATGTGGACACTTTCACCTTCGGCAATATCTACAGTAGCAGGCTTTTGCAGAACCTGTTCTTCGGTCATCCCGGTAATACGGGTATAAGCGCGATTAATCATTATTCCGATCCCGTTTTCATCTACAACTGAAACGGCATCGGAAAGTGAGTCGATTATTGTCTGAAGCAGCAGCTTGCTGTCGCTGTCTGCAGCCAGTGAAGAAATCCTGTTTTCGTCCATTTTTATTTCACCTCAAGCTGGAAATCAGGATCTATCTCAACTCTACACCATGGACCAATATAAATGCAAGCATAGGCAATAACCGGGACATTTTAAAATCAATTATTTTACATTTTTCAAAAGCAGCTCACTGAATTCGTTTTCATCAATTACATTAACGCCCAGCTGTTGAGCTTTTTCCAGCTTGCTCCCCGGGTCTTCACCGGCCACCAGGTAATCGGTCTTCCTGCTGATCGATGAGCTGACGCGCCCTCCCTTTTCTTCAACCGCTGCTGCCGCTTCATCCCGTGTATACCTGTCTAATGATCCGCTGAAAACAAAGGTTTTTCCGGCAAGAAGATCTGAAGTTGAAACAACTTCAGGCTCTTTAAAGTTAACTCCCGCTTCCCTTAATTTCTCAAGAACCGGGCTTGTTTCCGGCGTGTGGAAAAACTGGACAACCGCTTCACCGATTTTTGGACCGATTTCTTCAATTTTAACCAGATCTTCCTCCCTGACTTTTCGCAAACGGTCCAAATTGCCAAAACGCTCCGCAAGCAGGCGGGCTGCTTTTTCACCGACAAAGCGAATTCCCAGACCGAAAAGCAGCCGCCGCAGCGGATTTTCTTTGCTTTTTGCAATTGCCCGCACCAGGTTTTCAGCAGATTTTTCTGCCATGCGCGGCATCTCGCTAAGCTGGGCAGCGGTCAGGTAATAAAGATCGCCTACATCACGCACCAGTCCGCTGTTGTAAACCATTTCCGCCATTGCCGGACCCATTCCTTCTATATCCATCGCCCTGCGTGATGCAAAGTGAACCAGTTTTTCAACCAGCTGGGCCGGGCAGGAAGGATTCAGGCATCGCCTGGCCGCCTCGCCGCTTAAGCGCACAGTTTCGGCGCTGCATGATGGGCAGTGGCCGGGCATCTTAAACTCCTTTTCCTCACCGGATCGATCATCTTCAATAACCCTGATTACTTCCGGAATTATTTCTCCCGCTTTATGCACAACAACAGTATCGCCAATCATAATACCTTTTTCTGCAATCAAATCTTCATTGTGCAAACTGGCCCTCCGCACCGTCGTTCCGCTCAGGCTGACCGGTTCGAGCAGGGCCACCGGTGTAATGGCGCCTGTCCTTCCAATGTTAACCTGTATATCAAGCACCCTGGTCGTTTTCTCTTCCGGGGGATACTTGTAAGCAATTGCCCAGCGCGGGCTGCGGGCCGTAAAACCGAGTTCTTTTTGCAAATCCAGATCATTGGCCTTGACCACCACACCATCTATTTCATAGGGAAGTTCACCCTTTTTATCCTGCCAGCGGCGGCAGTAGCTTTGAACCTCATCCAGACCCCGGCAGATGGTGCGATTGGGATTAACAGGCAGGAAAAGATTTTCGAGGCGATCAAGTAAATCTGACTGCGTAGACAGGTCCAGGACATGCTCACCCAGCCCGTAAAGAAACAGTTTAAGGGGGCGTTTAGCAGTCAGGCGTGGATCAAGCTGCCTTAATGAGCCTGCGGCAGCATTGCGGGGATTGGCGAAGGTCATTAAGCCTTCGCTTTCACGCTCATTATTGAGCTTTTCAAAATCTTTTTTATTGATATAGACTTCACCGCGCACTTCCAGGGTCAGCGCTTCAGGCAGTTGAAGCGGTATCTGCCTGATTGTACGCAGGTTGGCGGTAATATCTTCACCGCTATAACCGTCGCCACGGGTCGATCCGCGCTTGAACACACCTTCTTCATACTGCAGTGAAACGGCCAGGCCGTCTATTTTTAATTCACAGTGATACTCGATAATATCGAGCTCGCTCAGTTTGCGCACCCGGGCATCAAAATCGGCAAGGTCCTGATCGCTGAAGGCATTATCCAGGCCGAGCATCGGCACCTTATGTTCCAGGGTATCAAAAGCTTCCAGCGGTTTTGCGCCTACTCTTCTGGTCGGCGAATCCGGATCCTGGAGCTCTGGAAATTCTTTTTCCAGCTGCTGCAATTCAAGCATCATCTGATCAAACATCTCGTCGTCAATTAATGGTTGGTCCAGGACGTGGTAGTGGTAATTATGCTCTTCAATTTCACGGCGCAGCTCCAGGGCCTTATTTCTGGCTTTCTCCAGTTCAGTACTGCTCACTATTTATCTCCCCACTAAACAGTCGCTAAATAATCTTTCATTAAAAATCCCCGGTTGCAGTCATTAAGATTGCATATTGCTTTTGCATTTACTGCTGATATATTCGGTAATATTATCAAGGGGTTCCCCGGGGGTAAAAACCTGTTCGGCGCTGCCGCTGTTAATCAGTTCCGCAGCATCATCTGCAGGTATAATCCCGCCGACTATCATTAGCACTTCATCCATCCCGTTTTCGGCTAACATTTTTTTAATCCTTGGAACCAGGGTCATGTGGGCGCCTGAGAGAATGCTTAAACCAACCACGTCAACATCTTCCTGCAGCGCTGTTTCGACTACCTGTTCCGGGGTTTGGTGCAAACCGGTATAGATAACTTCAAAACCGGCATCGCGTAATGCCCGGGCGACAACCTTTGCCCCCCGATCGTGCCCATCCAGTCCCGGTTTGGCAACCAGCACCCTGATCATTTTTTCAGTCACAATATCACCCCTTTATCCAGGTACAGTTCTTTTTGGTGGGAAAAGTTAACCATATTTTTAAAATAGCGGTTTTTCCCGGTACTCGCCGAATACTTCCTTTAAGGCAGCGACAATCTCGCCTTCAGTAGCATAAACCTTGACTGAATCAAGGATTTTGGGAATCAGGTTGTCGCTGCCGGAAGCGCTCTTTTTCAAATTTTCCAGGCTGCGGTTTACGGCATCGCCGTCACGTTTCTCTTTAAGCCTTTTCAAACGTTTCACCTGTTTCTCTTCTACTTCGGGAGCAATCTTGAGCAGATCAATTTCGGCCTGCTCACCGGTATTATAGCGATTCACCCCGATCACGGACAAATCTCCCTGGTCGACAGCACGCTGGTAACTATAAGCGGCATCGGCAATCTCCTGCTGGAAAAAACCCTGGTCAATAGCGGGCAGGACACCGCCTAAATCGTCAATTTTTTGAAAGTAAGCCTCCGCTTCAGATTCCAGTTGATCGGTCAGCGCTTCGACATAATACGATCCGGCGAGCGGATCGATGGTATTGGCTGCCCCACTCTCATAGGCAATGATCTGCTGGGTGCGCAGGGCAATCTTAACCGCTTTTTCCGTGGGCAGGGCCATTACTTCGTCCATGGAATTTGTGTGCAGTGATTGAGTTCCGCCTAGAACAGCAGAGAGCGCTTCAATCGCGGTGCGCACAATATTGTTCTCCGGTTCCTGTGCGGTCAGGCTGCAGCCGGCGGTCTGGGTATGAAAACGCATTTTCAGTGATCGCTCATCCCTGGCCCCGTAATGCTCTTTCATCCTGCGGGCCCATATCCTCCGTGCTGCGCGATACTTGCAGATCTCTTCAAAAAAGTCGATATGGGCATTGAAAAAGAATGAAAGACGCGGGGCAAAGCGGTCGACATCGAGGCCGGCTTTTATCCCTGCTTCAACATATGCAAATCCGTCCGCCAGGGTAAAGGCAAGCTCCTGGGCTGCAGTTGAACCGGCTTCACGGATGTGATAGCCGCTTATACTGATAGTATTCCAACGGGGAACGTGATCGGCTGAAAAAGAAAAGATATCGGTAATCAGGCGCATAGAAGGCTCCGGTGGGAATATCCATGATTTTTGGGCGATATATTCTTTTAATATATCATTCTGAATCGTCCCTCCCACTTTCGCCAGGCTAACCCCCTGGTTTTCGGCATTGGCCAGGTACATACACCAGAGAATGGCCGCAGGGCCGTTTATCGTCATCGAAGTAGTAACCTGATCCAGGGGAATCTGGTCAAATAGAACTTCCATATCTTCAAGCGAATCGATAGCCACACCGCAGCGTCCCACTTCGCCGAGTGAACGTTCGCTGTCTGAATCGTAACCCATAATCGTCGGCATATCGAAAGCAACGCTTAACCCGGTTTGACCCTGCTCTAAAAGGTAACGGTACCTCCGGTTAGAGTCGAAGGCATCGCCGAACCCCGAGAACTGGCGCATTGTCCAGATTCGACCCCTGTACATATTTGTCTGCACACCCCTGGTATAGGGATAGCGTCCCGGAAAACCGAGATCGTTTTCATAGTCGAGATTATCTATGTCAAGCGGAGTGTACAGGGCCCCGACCGGCCGGCCGGAGACTGTAATAAACGGCTCGCCTCGTTCGCTGGTCTGATCCGCTTGTTCCTGCCATATCTCTTTTTTTTGCCCAATCCGTTTTATATTCTCTTTATCCACTGCTTAATCACCTTCTTCACTATCTTGATCGTAAAATTTAATTTTAGACAGGAGGTCGCCCGCCGAACTGTAAGGATCTTTCTGGCGTTTAACGATCTTTTCGACCAGGCTTTCCAGTTCAATTTTTTCCTTTACCCGATCCCAGATACGATTTTTGACCAGGTATTCAACCTGTTCGGTCAGCTCGCGCCGGACCCTTTCCCGGCGTATCTCCAGCAGGCGTCCGCTGTCTTCCATATGCCTGCGATGCTCCTGCACAGCACTCCATAGTTCATATATTCCTTCGTTGCTGACTGATACAGTGGGCACAACGGGAGGCCGCCAGGCTTGATCATTCTTCATGTCGAGCATCGTATTAATTTCAGTCGCTGTTTTATCTGCGCCGGGCAGATCCGATTTATTAACCACAAAGATGTCGGCGATTTCCATGATTCCCGCTTTAATGGTCTGAACGCTGTCTCCTCCTGCAGGGGTTAACACCACCAAGGTACTATCGGCCGTCTTGACAATATCTACTTCGGATTGTCCCACCCCTACAGTTTCAATGATAATTAGATCCTTGCCGAAGGCATCCAACACCTGGATAGCTTCCCTGGTCGCCCGTGACAAACCGCCCAGGCTGCCCCTGGTTCCCATGCTGCGTATAAATATATTGCTGTCGAGGGCATGATCCTGCATGCGGATGCGATCGCCTAATATGGCGCCGCCGCTGAAAGGGCTGGTCGGATCAACAGCAATTACGCCTACAGTCAGATCATCTTTACGGATCTGCTTTAACAACCAGTCTACCAGTGAACTTTTTCCAGATCCCGGGGCCCCGGTAACCCCAAGTACATAAGCATTGCCGGTATGAGGATAAACGTCTTTCAGCAGTTCTCTTTTCTGCGGGTCGTCATTTTCTACCAGTGAAATCATGCGTGCCGCGGCCCGACGGTTGCCTTTTAATAGTTCTGCTACCAATTCCTGCATAAAACACCTCTACAATAATATTTACACCCTATACCGTTATTTTAACTTAAAACTCTATCCCCCGGCAGCATTCGGCTCCATGTTCGTAATGGTGTTTTATCGCCAGGACCTCACTGACCATATCAGCCATTTTGACCAGTTCTGTTGAAGCATTCCGGCCGGTTAAGATAACTGCTGTATTTTTAGGCTTTTCCCGTAATATTTTTAACATATCTTCTTCATTGATCAGGCCGTAATCGACGGCAACGTTTATCTCATCTAAAACCACCAGGTCATATTCACCACTCATTATTGCTGTCTCCGCCTGGGAAAAACCGTCCCTGGCCAATTCAATGTCAATTGGATCCGGTTTATCACGGCAAACAAAATCATCCCTGCCGGCACGAACTATAGTCAGGTTAGGCAGCTTCTCTGTAGATAAAAATTCTCCGTAATCACGGCCTTTCATGAAGTGAATCATTATCACCCGGTAGCCGTGACCCAAGGCCCTCATCGCCTGGCCAACGGCAGCGGTAGTTTTACCTTTACCGTTACCGGTAAAAACCATGATCAAACCCGGTAAATCTTTCGCCATTTTAAAGCTCCTTTCTGGGACAAGGGGATGGGACAAGGGGACAGGTTCCTTGTCCCACCATTTACTGGTATAAATGGTTATTAATTGTGGGACAAGGAACCTGTCCCCTTGTCCCACCCCTGCCTCAACATGGCGCAATCAGGAAAGCAGGTAGCGTGAAATAACCAGGCGCTGCACTTCGCTTGTTCCTTCATATATTTCCGTAATCTTTGCATCGCGCATGAACCGTTCTACGGGGTAATCGCGGGTGTAACCGTAACCGCCAAATATCTGGACCGCTTTTGTGGTAACTTCCATGGCGGTTTCCGAAGCAAACAGCTTGGCCATGGCCGAAGCCTTGCCGTATGGCAGTCCCTCGCTTTCCAGGTAGGCGGCCTGGTATGTCAGCAGGCGGGAAGCTTCGATCTTGGTGCCCATATCGGCAAGCATGAAAGATATGGCCTGGAAGTTGGCAATCGGCTGTCCAAACTGCTCCCTGCTTTTAGCGTACTTGGCTGCTTCATCAAGGGCACCCTGGGCAATACCGACGGCCTGGGCTGCTATACCGTTTCTCCCGCCGTCAAGAGTACTCATGGCGATTTTAAACCCTTCGCCCTCTTTGCCAAGCAGGTTTTCTTTAGGAACCCGACAGTTATCGAAGACCAGCTCCAGTGTTGGTGAAGACCTTAAGCCCATTTTGCGTTCTTTTTTTCCAAACGAGAACCCGGGTGTTCCTTTTTCAACGATAAAAGCGCTGACCCCTTTTGCCTTCTTTTCCTTGTCTGTAACGGCAAACACGATGTTTATTTCTGCATCTCCGCCGTTGGTAATAAATATCTTATTGCCATTCAGCACATAACTGTCGCCATCTAAAACTGCTGTTGTGCTCTGCGCTGCGGCATCTGTTCCGGCAGTGGCTTCAGTCAGGGCATAAGCGCCCAGCTTTTCTCCTAAAGCCATCGGCTCCAGGTATTTTTTCTTCTGCTCTTCGCTGCCGTACTTATAGACCGGCCATCCGGCCAGGGAAGTATGGGCCGAAAGGGTAGTTCCGGCCGAAGCGTCAACCCTGGAAAGTTCTTCAACGGCAATAACGTAACTGATAAAATCGCAATCTCCTCCACCGTATTCTTCGGGCCACGGTATGCCGGTCAAACCGAGCTCACCCATCTTATCAAAGAGTTCGCGAGAAAACTCCTCTTTATCGTCACGCTCTTCAGCGCCGGGTAAAATCTCTTTTTCTGCAAAGTCGCGAACCATTTTCCGGGTCATTTCCTGCTCTTCGGTCAGTACAAAGTTCACTTATTCATCCTCCTATTCCTTAATTCGAAATTTATTAATAGATATCTCCGTTATTCATAGAATTACAGAGTATTACAACCAAATTTGTGCAGCCGATACTATCCGGAAACTCAACAGATCATCTCTTTCCGGTTCAATGCCCTGACAGCAAAACCGAGTTTTCCATATTTAGACCAAAGGTAAGCAAAAAAGGCGTCTACTTCAAAAGCTGCCGGGAAATTACGATACGCTGGATCTGGTTGGACCCTTCGTAAATCTGGGTCGCCTTGGCGTCACAAAAATACCTTGTCAGCGGGTTGTCCTGCCTGGAAGCGTTGAGCCCGCAAAGGTCAATACACCTGGTAGCTGCATCAACAGCAAGATCTGTGGCGAACATTTTCGCCATGGAAGCCTCTTTTGAACAGCGCTCTCCCGCGTCTTTCACAGCGGCAGCCCGGTAAACGAGTAAACGTGCCGCTTCAAAACGGGCGGCAAGATCGGCCAGGGCAAAACTAACGCCCTGCTCAGTCGTTTTTCCTCCTTCTTCCTGTTCCTTCATATAGCGAATGGTATAATCGATTGAAGCCCCGGCCAAACCGAGCCCCTGGGCGGCAATACCGATTCTCCCGCCATCTAAGAGGGACATTGCGATCGCAAAGCCATCCCCCTCTTGACCAAGCCTGCTCGACATCGGCACAAAAAGATCCTCCAACCGCAGCTCTGTTGTGTTTGACCGGTTTAAGCCCATCTTTTTTTCAGGCTTTCCGGCAATCAGTCCGGGTGAATCCTTTTCCACAAGAAAAGCGGTAATCCCTTTTACCCCTTTTTTGCTGTCCATGGTGGCAAAAACTGTATAGAGATCAGCCTGGCCTCCGCTGGTTATAAATACTTTGCAGCCGTTTAACCGGTAGCCGCCATCCACCGCAACAGCAGTGGTCGTCAAAGCAGCAGCGTCGGAACCGGCCCCTGCTTCGGTAAGGGCAAAAGCGCCTAACATTTTCCCCTGGGCCAGTCCTGGCAGATAACGCTTTTTTTGCTCATCAGTGCCGAAATAAAGAATCGGAAAAGTGCCCACCGAGGTATGAACCGCTGTAATCACCCCGGTAGAAGAACAGATTCGTGAAATTTCTTCGATTAAGAGGATATAACTTAAAAAGTCCTCACCCTGGCCGCCCCACTGTTCGGGTATGGGATAACCCAGATAACCGCGCTCAGCAGCTTTTTGCAAATTGTCACGGGGGAATTGATCACCTGTGTCAAGTTCATTTTCTGCAAAATGTCTGAATTCTTCCCGTTTCTTTAAGCCCTTTTCAGCTAAACCGAAACTCATCCTGTCAATCTCCTCTGATGCCTAAGTCATTGATCCGCCGTCATATGCTGCTGTAGCGAATTATTTTCATCCCGCATTTATCATGGCTATTCTCCGCCAGGAGAAATAGATTGACAAACACAGCAGGTAACCCTTCACAATCCCAAACGACCCTAATTAACCCTGACAATAGTTGCCTCACCCTGCGCGGCTCCACTGCATATTGTTGCCAGTCCGTAACCTCCGCCGCGCCGGCGCAGTTCGGCGATCAGGGTAATCAGGATCCGTGCCCCGCTGGCGCCAATCGGATGACCCAAAGCAACCGCTCCGCCGTTTACATTTACTATTTCCTCATTCCAGCCACCCAGTTTAATACAGGTCAGGGCTACGGCGGCAAAAGCTTCATTTACTTCGATTAAATCGATCTGTTCAGCCGTCATGCCCGCCTTATCCAGGGCAATTTTTGCTGCTTCATAGGGAACCGTGGCAATATAACGCGGTTCAAGAGAGGCCATCCCCTGGGAAACAATTTCCGCAATCGGTTCTATATTTAACTCCCGGGCACGCTCAGCAGAAGCAAGCACTAAAGCTGCCGCACCGTCACTGATTCCCGGAGCATTGCCAGCTGTTACCAGGCCGTTTTCCTCGAAAGCAGGTGGAAGTTTGGCCAGTTTATTCAGATCTGTATCCCGGCGGGGAAGCTCATCGTTTGCAACCGATACAGGATCTCCTTTTCTTTGGGGCACCTGGATTGAAACAATTTCATCGGCCAGGTAACCTTTATCCATAGCTTCCACTGCCCGCTGGTGGCTGCGCAGCGACCAGCGATCCATCTCGGCCCTGGTAATGCCGTGTTCAGCAGGCACAGCGCTGCCGTAAACGCCCATATGCACATTATGGAAGGGACACCACAGCCCGTCATGGACCATACCATCAATTATGGAAGCATTTCCCATCCTGGCCCCGGTCCTTGCTCCCGGCAGATAATACGGTACTGCGCTCATGTTTTCCATACCGCCGGCCACAATAGTGGAAGCATCTTTAACCCTGATCAAAGAATCACCAAGGTTTACTGCCCGCAGTCCTGAAGCGCAGACTTTATTAATTGTTTCCGACGGGACAGTTTGAGGCATCCCGGCCTTTAT
>SKZS01000114.1 GCA_007127255.1 Syntrophomonadaceae bacterium
CCCGACTGCCAGTTCAACCAGGGGATAACGGATACTGATACTGCTTGCACAGTGCTTGCAGCGGCCCCTTAATATGATGTAACCGAGGACGGGAATCAGCTCGACGAAGCCGAGTTTTTCTGCACAGGAAGGACAACTTGAAGGCGGGCTGACAAGGGATTTTTTCTGTGGCAGGCGGTAAACAATTACGTTAAGAAAACTGCCAAAGCTGAGGCCAATCATGAAAATTATAATGGCGATGAAAACGCTATATAGATCCATAAAGCTGGCTTTTGACTCCCCTGTTCATTATCCCACATGCCTGCCGGGTAAATATTACCGCGGAATTATTGAGGGACTTTTATTTTGGATTGATTACGGCTTAAACGATTAATTTACTTCGCTGCTTTTTGCCTATCTCCTGCCGGGTTTGTGACAAATAAAATGTTTTTATGAAATATTTGTATATTACTGTTACGTAAAGTGACCAGCTGTGCTATAATATTGAAAATTCCGCTGATGGAGGGTGGAGAATGTGGTGAAAATTAATGCGCAAACCAGGTTTTATCTTCTTCTCGGTAACCCTGTAAACCACTCCCTGTCTCCGCTGATCCATAACAGCGCCTTCCAGGCTTTGAACCTTAATTACAGATACCTGACCGCCCATGTTGAGGAAGAACGGATCGAAGAAGCGGTAAAGGGTTTACGGGCTTTATCGGCGGCCGGCGCAAATGTAACCAGCCCTTTTAAAGAAGCCGTAATTCCTTATCTTGATGCGATTTCCCCTGAAGCAGGGATTATCCGCTCGGTCAATACTATCGTGAACAGGGAAGGAAGCCTTTCTGGAACAACGACTGACGGGGCCGGTTTTTATCATTCCCTCACACAATCTGCCCCCGATTACCGCCTTGAACAGCCCGCAATGATTATCGGGGCCGGCGGGGCGGCTCGCGCGGTGGCCTATACCCTGGCCCGGGCCGGTGTCAGTGAAATGTTTATCATTAACAGAAGTATCGATAAGGCTGAAGCTCTGGCCGACCTGGTTAAAAAAGAGACCCCGCTTCATCGCTGTACGGCCCTGCCGCTGGTTGCTGAAGAACTGCATCAGGTAGTATCAGCGTGCCGTCTTTTTGTTTATACCCTCTCGGTTGATAGCAAAGAATTTACAGCCGCCCTGGAGAAAAGCAGCTTGCCCTTCAGGGAAAGCCTGTTATTTGACCTGCGCTACAGCCCCAATCTAAGTGCAGTTATGAAATATTTTAATAAATCAGGGGGGAGGGCTTTTAACGGACTGGGGATGTTGTTGTGGCAGGCTGTCCTTGCTTTTGAACTCTTTACAGGCCACAAAGCTCCGGTAGAAATAATGAATCAGGCAATGGAACAATAATTGCAGCTTATTCATACTAACGAGGTGAGTAAAATTGGTCGTATTTGGTCGGCGCCGCCTGGAGACGGCGCTGCTGGAAGCCGGATTGATTGATGCAAAACAGCTTGAAGCTATTATTGATGAACAGAGGTCCTCAGGCAAAGGGATCAGCAAGCTGCTGACCGAAAAAGGTTTGATCACTGAAGATAAACTGCTCTCGGTGATGGAAGAGCAGTTTAATATTCCCCGGGTTAACCTTGACCGCTATCCTCTGAGTCATGCTGTGGCCGGTTATATACCGGCCGAAACTGCTTTAAGTCATTGTGTCGTGCCCCTTGCCGAAAAGAATGGCCAGATTATCATGGCCATGGCTGATCCTCTCGACCTGGCGGCAATAGACGATGTGGCCATGCTTACCGGGGCGGAGATAACCCCGGTAGCCGCGGGAGAAAGCAGTATCAGGTACCTAATTACCCAGCTTTACAGCATGAATAATGCTGAAGCTAATGTTAAATCGCAAAAGCTCCCGGAAACCGCCGGGGGTAAAAAAGAAACCAGCCTTGAAGAGAATGCTGCTCTGCCAGCCGACGATAAGGGCGATCAGGCACCCGTGATCAGGATAGTCAACTCGCTTATTGAAAGGGCGATAGAAGAAGGAGCCAGTGATATTCACCTCGAACCGTCAGACGAGAGCCTCCGGGTCCGGATGCGCCTGGACGGTGTTTTACATGACCTCACCGCTCTTCCGAAGCAGAGCAGGGCTAAAATAATATCGAGGATTAAGATTATGGCTAACCTTGATATCGCCGAGCGAAGGTTGTCCCAGGACGGCAACATTGTATGGAAGGGCAGCAGGGGTGGGATTAGCTTGCGGATATCTACCCTGCCCACTATCCGGGGAGAAAAAGTAGTAATCCGCATCCTGGAAAAAGACAAGATAGTTTTGCCCTTAGAAAAACTTGGTTTTACGAAGAGTAATTATAATACCTTCCTCGGGCTGCTGCTGAACCACGCCGGCTTGCTGCTAGTAACAGGGCCGACGGGATGCGGCAAAACAACTACCCTCTACTCAGCGCTGCATTACCTGAACCGGCCGGAAGATAACATAGTTACTGTAGAAGATCCGATTGAATACCGCTTAAAGGGCATCAACCAGGTCCAGGTTAACCCCCGCATCAACCGCACTTTTGCCGGAGCGCTGCGGTCAATTTTAAGGCAGGATCCCAATGTGATTATGGTTGGTGAAATCAGGGATCTGGAAACTGCCAAAATGACAATCCAGTCCGCATTTAC
>SKZS01000157.1 GCA_007127255.1 Syntrophomonadaceae bacterium
ATGCAATTCGACGCCAGGAGTTTTCATCGCTGGGGTTGTTTATTACTTTTAAGTAAGCAAGGAGATCTTTAATATGGGCTTTTTGAAAAAACTTAACCCCACCGTAAGTCTTATAACTTATTCCTTTGCGGGCCAGGGCAAATTCCACCTCGGCGGGCAGGTATGAACTGCGATAGAGAACGGCAATCTCATCCAACGACACCCCGTTATTCTGCAGTTCCCAGATGCTTTGCAAAACAAAAGATGCCTCCTGGCGAGCATCAAGCATTTTGGCCACGGCAGGTTTAGCTCCGCCGGGGTTAGTTGAATACAGTTTCTTGTACAACTGCTGCCTGTTATGGCCGATCGAACAGTTGGCCAGTTCAACTATTTCCGGCGTGCTGCGGTAATTCTGCTCCATACGCACTACCTGGCAGAGAGAATAGCGCTCGGGAAAGGATAGTATGTTGCCGATATCGGCAAAACGAAAAGCATAAATAGATTGCGCATCATCCCCGACAACACAAATTGAAGCAGCTCCGGCAAAAAGATCAATAATCCTGGCCTGTATCACGTTGGTATCCTGGAACTCGTCCACCAGGACGTGCTGAAAGCGCCTCCTGTACTGTTCTCTAACCTGGGGGTGCCGCTCAAAGAGTTCCAGCCAGCATAGCAGAAGATCATCAAAATCAAAAGCGTTGTTTTCCAGTTTTTTTCGTTCGTAAAGATCAGCGCTATTTTGAACCACCTCTAAATACTCCAGGCGATATGGATAAAATTCTTCCATAACGTCTTTCACAGAAAGGTCAGAGTTGCGAGCCTGGCTGATAATCCGGCCGAGGAGCCCTCTTTTCATAATGATTTTTCGATCTTCATCATCAACAGACAGTTCTTTTAGAATATGCTTTAAGGTCACCCTGGTATCATCTTCATCAAAGATAGAAAAACTCGGTGTCCTGCCAACCAGGGCAGCATGCTTTCTTAATATTCTCGCCCCGATACTGTGAAAGGTGCCGGCCCAAAGGTTGTAAGGTAAAAAACCAAGCAGACTCTCCAGGCGCTCTTTCATTTCGCCTGCAGCCTTATTCGTAAAAGTCACCAGAAGAAGTTGTTCGGGCTGCACCCCGCTTTTAATTAAATGTGCTGCACGGTAAATAAGCGCCCTCGTTTTACCTGAACCTGGGCCGGCCAGGCCAAGCAGGGCCGGATTTTCTGCTGTCGCAAATTCAAACTGTGCGGGATTTAAAGCTTCATGCAGTAAGTTGATCCATTCAGAGCCTTCTTTGTTGTTTTGTTGAATGTTATAATTATCGCTGCTCACAAAACCGATCCTTTCTAATAAATTACTGTGC
Organism: Syntrophomonadaceae bacterium; assembly: GCA_007127255.1. Taxonomy (GTDB): domain Bacteria; phylum Bacillota; class Dethiobacteria; order DTU022; family DTU022; genus T3SED10-7. The sequence goes on from SKZS01000157.1 coordinate 1,332, forward strand.
GGATCATAACACATTTTATACCGTTCATCCATAGGAGCAACCGCTTGCTATTCATGAGCCGCTATTTCGAAATTCTGGACAACAAGGCAAACTTAAGATAACATTATATGCAATCAAAGTAATTCAACCTTTTGCATAAAAAACTCCAGATCCAGGGTGTTACCGCCATGATAAAAGATGTAAAAGAAATTTTATTTGAAGTCCTGCAGGCAATTATACCAATTGTTGTCGTTGTATCCTTGATCCAATTCTTTGTGATCCGAACTCCTATTGATCTTTTCTGGCAGTTTATAGCCGGGGCAGTTATGGTTACAGCAGGCCTGTTCCTTTTCCTTGTCGGCGTGCGGGTCAGTTTACTGCCGATCGGGGAGATGATCGGTTCCGAAGTTACTTCCCACGGGTCACTGGTTTTTTTACTGGTAGCCGCCTTTATCTTCGGTTTTGTTATTACAGTTGCCGAACCGGACGTCCGGGTTTTGTCCCACCAGGTAGATATAGCCTCCCGGGGCGCAATTGAATCAAATATTCTTATCGTAGCTGTCGCCCTGGGGGTCGGTTTGTTCGTTTCACTGGCTATTTTAAGAATCCTGCTTGGCATCCCTATCTTCTATCTCCTGACTGCAGGATATGTTCTTATTGTTATCCTTTCATTTTTTACACCACCTGCATTTGTCGCCATCTCTTTCGATGCCGGCGGTGTGACAACCGGTCCAATGGCCGTTCCCTTCATCCTGGCCTTAGGAGTCGGCGCCACGGCTGTCCTGGGTGGCAAATCTACTGTATCTGATACATTCGGCTTAATTGGCCTCGCTTCCATCGGCCCTGTGCTCAGCGTGATGATCCTGGGGGTGATTTTCGGTTGAGTCTTTATGCAATACTGCAGGGTTTTGATGATGTCCTGACAGAGGTACTGATGGCCATGAGCCCTGTCCTGGTTTTATTTCTGATTTTTTTACTGGTATTTAAGCTGCCCAAAAAAATGCTGTTAAGTCTGCTGCAGGGAGTCTTGTTTGCTTTTGCCGGGCTGGCCCTCTTTTTACAGGGAGTCCACGTCGGTTTTCTGCCGGTAGGCAATGAAATGGGCGCTATTATAGGAGCTCTGCCCAATCGCTGGATTCTCATCCCACTGGGGTTTTTGCTCGGCTTTGTGGCAACAATGGCCGAACCTGCCGTTCGAATTCTCTCCGACCAGGTAGAAAAAAGTTCAAGTGGTTCAATCAGGAGCAACACTATCCTTTACACCCTGTGTCTTGCAGTCGGCATCTTTATCGCCCTGGGCATGACCAGGATAGTTTACGGCATACCGTTTTATTATATAATTATTCCCGGCTATTTGCTGGCCATCATTTTGATGATTTTTTCCAAACCTTCTTTTACTTCCATCGCCTTTGATTCAGGAGGAGTTGCAACAGGCCCGATGACTGTTACCTTTATAATGGCCATGGCTGTCGGCGCCGCTGATAGAATTGCAGGCCGTGATGCAGTAATTGACGGTTTCGGTCTTATCGCCCTGGTTGCATTAGCCCCTATTATTATGGTAATGTTATTAGGATTTCTTTATCCTGATGACAATCAGGATAAAGATAACGATGAAAAGAACCCTGAAGGATTACCAGCAGAGATTGAAGACAATATCGAAGCAGATACTTCCCTGCACTCCCATGGTGAAATGCCAACTGACCCATCACCGGAAGATGGTCAGGATTTAGAAGCTGATAGCCAGAATATTAGCTATCAAGACAACAACGAAGATGCCAAGAGCAGTCAAGGCAAGGAGGTTAAGGATAATGATAGAGATTCCCAAGCATAACTTAATTGTAACCATTGTAAAAAAAGGCTGTTGCGAATGTATAATCGAAGCAAGTAAAAAAGCAGGGGCTGAAGGAGCAACAATTATTCCAGCCCGTGGAGCAGGAATTCATGAACAAAAAAAATTACTTAACATACCAATTGAACCTGAAAAAGAGGTTATCTTAACTATTATCCAGGAACATAAAACTGAAGCTGTAATGGAGGCAATTATCAATGCCGGCAAGCTTAACAAGCCCGGCACAGGCGTAGCATTTGTCGTTGAATTGAAAGAAGTAGCCGGAATTGTTCACCTGGTAAAAGCTTTACAACAGGCTGAAAAATAGCAAGTCAGAAAATGCTAATAGGAGAATAGCTAATATTCTCCTATTAGTTGACATCCGGATTTTTATACTTTACTATTCCCGGCAGTTTAGATTTTTTCAAACTCGTCCTTTCCTACTCCACAAACCGGACAAACCCAATCATCAGGGAGATCGTCAAAAGATGTTCCCGGTGCAATTCCCCCATCGCTATCGCCTTCTGCCGGATCATACACATAACCGCATACCTGACATTCATATTTGTCCATGAATACTTCCTCCTTCATAATAAATTCAATAATTATTAGTTAAATTATAACATAAATCAACCTGATAAGGTATAAACAACGTCTATTTTAACTGACCGGCAGGATATCAATATCCTGTCGGTGAATAAGAGATAATTGCCTGTTATATAATTAATTTACTAATGATCGCAGCTATAATTTCAGTAATCAAAGGAGGACCAGATCTTGCTGGCAAAAGTGCATTCATGTGCTGTTTTAGGTATTAACGGCGTACCGCTTGAGATAGAAGTTGATATTGCCGACGGCCTTCCCGCTTTTGATATAATCGGACTTCCTGATGCCTCGGTAAGAGAAGCTAAAGAAAGGGTCCGGGCAGCTGTACGCAATAGCGGTTTTTCTTTTCCTTACTCACGAGTGACGGTAAACCTGGCCCCCGCAGACCTTAAAAAGGAAGGTTCTTCTTTCGACCTTGCTATTGCAATAGGCCTACTTGCAGCAACCGGCCAAATTCCCAGAACTGAAACCCTCGATAGCGCCGTATTCGTCGGTGAGTTATCATTGGACGGCAACCTTCGCGGCATCAACGGAGCCCTGGCCATGGCTTTATCCTTAAGTGAGTTAGATGATTTTGCAGATAAAACCCTTTACCTGCCACAGTCTAACAGCACCGAAGCCGCCCTCGTCAATAAGCTTAACGTTAAAGGAACCGTTACTTTAACCCAGCTCACCAATTACCTCTGTGGAAACGGAGAACTGCCGCTTCCGGAACCCTTGCCTGAGCAGGCCAAGGGCCATGACGGGAGCGAGTTTGACTTTAGTGAAGTGCGAGGCCAGGAAACAGCAAAAAGAGCCCTGGAAATTGCCGCAGCCGGCTCACACAATGTTTTACTTTATGGTCCCCCCGGCAGCGGTAAAACCATGCTGGCCAGACGAATTCCCTCAATCCTGCCTTCTCCCTCTTTAGAAGAAATTCTCGAAATATCGAGAATTCACAGCGTAGCCGGCCAGTTAAGCTCGAAAAAACCCCTGCTAAATAAGCGACCATTTCGCAGCCCTCATCACAGCGCCTCAACGGCAGGAATTATCGGCGGTGGAAAAGTGCCGCGCCCGGGAGAAGTAAGCCTTGCCCACCATGGTGTTCTATTTTTTGATGAAATGCCTGAGTATAACCGTGAAGTTCTCGAAGCCCTCAGACAACCCCTTGAAGACAGAACAGTTACGATCACCCGCGCTGCGGCAACAGTCAGCTACCCTGCCGATTTCATGTTTATCGGTTCTATGAACCCCTGCCCCTGTGGCAATTACGGCGACCCCCGTCAGGAATGTCGCTGCAGTCCGACCCAAATATTTCGCTACCGCTCCAAACTTTCAGGCCCCCTCGTTGACCGCATTGATATCCAGGTGGAAGTACCCGGCATTAAATTTGAACAGCTGGAGCAGGATGAAACCGGGGAAAGTTCTGCTGAAATCCGCTCCAGGGTGGAAACAACCCGAAGCAGACAGCGCGAAAGATATAAAAAGATTAAAGTTGCTTCCAATGCGAGACTCAGGTCGCGCCACTTTGAAAAATACTGCCCCTTAACCGCTGATGCCAGGCAGCTCCTGCACCAATCATTTCAAAGCCTTAACCTCTCCATGCGCGCCCACGACCGGATTATTAAAGTTGCACGCACTATTGCCGACATGGAAGAAAAGGAACAAATTGAACCGGGACATATTGCCGAAGCAGTGCAGTACAGAAGCCTTGACCGAAGAGAGTAAGATGTCAATGGTGTCAATGGGACGGTTCTTTTGACAATAATATATTTAACCTGGAGGTAAACCTAGTGCCTAGAGTTGCCAGACAAAAAAGTGAATCTGCAGTTTACCACATCATGATGAGAGGGAACAATCGCCAGAAAATATTTAACAGCATTAAAGACAAGGACCGTATTACTGAAATAATTCACGAAAAAGTTATCATTGACGAAGCTCTCCTCCACGCTTATTGCATCATGGATAATCACTTGCATTTGGTGATCAGGGAAGGTATTGCTCCGATATCGCATACTATGAAAAGAATAGGCACCAGTTATGCTTCCTATTACAATAAAAAACATGAGAGGATAGGCCATGTATTTCAGGATCGCTTTAAAAGTGAAGTAATAGAAAGTGAAAAACGCCTATTAGCCGCAGTGCGATATGTACACAGAAATCCGGTAAAAGCTGGAATATCAAACTTGAACTCATATAAATGGAGCAGCTATAAAAAATATTTGAATGTAAGCTTCGCTAAAAAACCGGGTATTAAAGAAATCTTACATATATCATCAAAAGATCCACACCAGGCAATCAAAGCCTTTGTTAAATTTCATGAAGAGAACACGGAAGATAATTTTATTGATGTCAAAGAACTCTCCGCCGAAGAGGCTAAAGCAATGATAGATAATCACCTTAAAAAAGCCGGGATAGGAAAAAGCAAACTAAAAAACAAAGAAAACAAGAAACTACTTAAGGATCTGGTAATTAAACTGGAAAACCAATCGGATTTGTCACTGCGGGAAATTGCAGTTATGATAGAAGTAAACAGGGAAACGGTGAGAAAATTAGTGTCAAAAGAACCGTCCCAATGACACCAATGACAGCAGGGGGTGAGTGCTCTTGAGGAAAATAGGGTTGGTCATTTTAATAGTTTCAATAGCGGGCTTCTCCTTTTTTATGTTTTATCAGGCAAGAGCTATTGAGCTAATAATTAACGATGAGCAAATTGAGCTGGAGAACCCGGTAATAATGGAGGATGGAGAGCTATTTGTTCCGGCGAAGTCTCTATTTGAAAAATTGGGTGCCTATACAAAATGGGACAGTGACAACAAGATATTCTCCGGAATGCTTGGAGAATTCCAGATCCATTTGCCTGCTGATAGTTATGAAGTAATAATTGCCGGTGAAACTGTAAACTGGAACGCACCGGTAAAACTGGTTGACGATACTATCTACACGCCCGTCATCCCCGCAGCAGAAGCAATGGGAGCTTTTGCAGAATGGAATGAAAATACAAGAGAAATAATAATATCCACACCACAGGAATTTGATCCGAAAAGGGAAAATGATCAAGAGGGACCGCTTCTACATGTGGCGTACCCTCCTGAACAGCAAATTAGTTATTACGCAGATTCGTTATTTGTTTTCGGCACAACCCAATCTTATTCTCAGGTTAATGTAACAGTAAATGGTGAACCGGTTGATATGTTAAACAGGAAAACTGGTAATTTTCTTACCATGGTCGATATACCCCGCGGCGAGGAATTTACTATCCTGGTCGAAGCCAGCGACGGGCTTGAAACCACTACCGTTGAAAGATCGGTAATTTTCCCCAAAGCCCTGGAGTCCATGCCGGAAGAACCTTTAGAACTTCATGCCACCCATTTAATACCCGGTCAGGACCAGGTTTTAAACCCTGGTGACACTCTTAGAATAGTAGCCCGGGGCAGCCCGGGTGCCACTGCGCATTATCAACTTGGCGACGGCAGCTATATTAAAATGACCGAATTAGAATACCCCAACGGCCCCCAAGGCAAAGGCGGTATTTATACCGCTACATACACAGTAAGTGAGTATGACGCTCCGGCTTCCGGATTATCAGATACTATGACGATTACTGTTTATTTAAGCAGAAACGAAGAACAGGTGAGCCTTGAATTTCCGGGAACCGTAGCGTTTTTCTCTAATACTCCCTATAAAATAATAGAAGTCAAACCACAACCAGAGTTAAAATTCGGGGGCTGGTTTCGAATTATTCGTGACGATTACTACCAACTCTACGCTGGTACCCGGGGCGGGACGGGGTATCCTGATAATGTTGCCGCCTATTTAACTGAAGGAACTCATTTTGAAGCAGTGGGAGTTTCAGGAGATTATTACCGCGTGAAGTTGGAAGAAAATGAGCTCTACTTGCTTCATAAAGAGGCAGTCCGGGAAATTGAAAACAAAGATTTTCTTGAACCTTTTTTGTCTGATATCAAAATAAAAGAAACCGCCGAGGAAGTAAGTTTGCACCTGGTTTCTGATGAAAGATTCCCTTTCCTTATTGACAGCGGCACAGATCAGCTTGAAATTAAACTGTATGGCGTAAGAAAAGATAAAGATTTGACAATACCCGAAATGCCCTCTTCAGTCAAGGATCTATCCCTGGAACCTTTAGCAGGGGAGCCAAATGCCCTGATTTTGACCGTTGAACTGGACTATCATATTACCGGATTTGACCCCTCATGGGAAGACACTAATCTGGCAATTAATATGAATAAGCCTCCTAAAATCAAAAAAGAGAACCCGCTAGACAACAAAACTATAGTTATTGACCCCGGCCATGGAGGAGATGATTCGGGAGCACCCGGCCCGGGTGATCTTCATGAAAAAGATGTTGTCCTGGAAATGAGTCTTTATTTAAGAGAACTTCTGCTGGAAGAAGGTGCGGATGTAATTATGACCCGCACAGAAGACTTAAATGTAGACCTTTACGAACGTCCTAAAGCCAAATATTTAAGTGACGCCGATTTTTTCATAAGCGTCCACGCCAATGCCCACGCATCGGGCGCTAATGCAGTAGATTTACACGGCATTATGATTCTCTATAATTATGATCACAACGAAGACCTGGCAGACATCATGCTGGAAACGGTAGCAGATGAAATGGGTTTGCCCGCGATGAGCACCTGGAAAAGAAATATTGCGGTAACCAGGTATACTAATTTTCCCTGTGTTTTAGTCGAAGCGGGATACATGATGCATCCGGAGGACAACTGGCACATACTGCATCCCCGGGGGCAGAAAGAATTTGCCAGGGCCATGAAGGAAGGGATCAAAGAATATTTCCTGAGCTTCGATTAATGAATCTTTTAATATGATAAGCTCTATCCCTGGCCTTAATTATTGTCATTAGCCAGGAAGAAGGCCTTTTCGACTGCTTCGGCAGCCGATTCAGCTGTGACAACAGTTTTGCTTAATTCGCGGGGTGGTTTCAGCAGCCAGCTTTTTAAACCGATTACCGGCTTGCCCATTTTCAGGGCCAGGGCTATTTCTGAAAGGGTGCCATATTCCCCGCCGACAGCAATCATGGCACCAGCGGTTTTGGCTATAATCGCATTGCGAGCTTCTCCCATGCCGGTTGAAACCGCAAATGAGAGGTGCGGGTTACCTTCAAGGGTGCTGTCACCCGGCAGTATACCGATAACTGTCCCACCTTCTTCACGGGCCCCTGCCGAAGCAGCTTCCATTACCCCGCTTCCGCCGCCGCAAACCACAACACCGCCTTTCCTGCCAATCTCTGCTCCGACCTGGCGGGCAAGCATTTTTTCTTCTTCTGAGCAGCTCGAACCACCGACAACAGCAATATAATGCAAAACCAGGCCACCTCCTACCCGGAAAGGATACCCCGGATATGATTTATGTTGCGAACAGCTAATTTATCACGGTCAAGTGTAACCGCAACCAGATCAATTCGCGAAGCAACTTCACGTTTATATACTGTTTGTAGATAACTAAGACTGAGGCGGTGAAGCTTTTGTGCTTTCTTCACGGTAATTGACTCCTCGGGAGCGCCAAAAGCTGTTCCTGTTTTCGTCCGTACTTCCACTATAACAATTGTATCAAGGTCACGGGCGATAATATCAATTTCACCAAGTTTGCACCGGTAGTTGGTTTCAATTATCCTATAGCCAAGCTGCTCCAGGTAATTCCTGGCGGCTTTTTCTCCAGCCTCCCCTACCTGCAGACGCTTACTGGTCATTAAATTGCTCCTGTCTTTACATGTATTTACAATATTTTTAGCTCTCTAATCCCCGACTTCTAGTTTGGACCAGGTTGCAGCCCGTCACAATATTACTGCCTGAGTTAACACCTTGCTCCTGTATTGAAATTGCTAAAAACCAGGGCAACTATCACCATGATGATCCCAAACATATATTTTTTAGTCCGTAAGCCGAAATGAGCGGCGATGTTCCGGGCAGGGACCGAACTGAATTATAGCCTCACGGTGTTCTGCGGTACCGTAACCCTTGTTATGAATGAAACCATAATAAGGATATTTTTGATGCATTTCGTCCATTATTTTATCCCTGGCCACTTTGGCCAGTACCGAGGCGGCCGCAATGGACAAAGATACTGTATCGCCACCGATTAAAGCCTTTTGCCGCAGTTGACAATCTTTGATTTTAAAACCGTCAACCAGTACAAAATCCGGTTTGAGTGACAGTTTGTCCAATGCCCGCTGCATGGCCAACAGCGAAGCAGCGTGAATATTGCGCTGATCAATTTCATGGCAGGAAGCGCTGGCAATAGCATAACTGCGGGTGTTAATAACAATTTGATCGAATATTTTTTCACGGGCAACCCTTGATAACTTCTTGGAGTCATTCAGGCCGATGATAGGCTCGGCATCTGGGTCGAGAACTACAGCGGCAGCTACTACCGGGCCGGCAAGCGGGCCGCGCCCTGCTTCATCTATACCGGCTACCAATTTATAACCCTGGTTCCATAATAATATTTC
>SKZS01000056.1 GCA_007127255.1 Syntrophomonadaceae bacterium
CTTGAAGAAAATAATGTTCCAAGAAAGGCTGTGCGATGCACTTAGTTCTTGTCGAGCCTGAAATACCTCCCAACACGGGAAATATCGCCCGGACCTGTGTGATGACCGGGACAAAACTGCACCTGGTAGAGCCTATCGGGTTTTCGCTATCCGAAAGCGAGGTGCGCCGCTCAGGTCTTGATTACTGGAAGTACCTGGATCTCGAAGTGCACCCCGAATTCAAAGTGCTCAGACAGGTTTACCCCGACAGCAACTTTTATTGTTTTACAACGAAGGGCAGTACTTATTATCACCAGGTTAATTACGAAAACGACGATTTTCTAATTTTCGGCAGTGAAACCAGGGGTCTGGCGCCGGAAATTCTTGAGCAGGCAGAAAGGGTCCTGAGAATACCGATGGTTGAACAGATCCCCCGCTCATTAAATCTTGGCAATTCGGCTGCCCTTGTTCTTTACGAGGCTCTCCGGCAGCAGGGTTTTCCCGGCATGAAATAAAGACTTTGCCAGCGGTGTCCTGCATAACCTGTAAGGACTGTAAGAGGTTCACTGAAGAATAGAAATTTTAAGTGAAAATTACCATTAGCAGGTTGCAGGCTAAGTTTTCACGTCATTGGCTTCTTCAACCCTGCGTCTTTTAAGATAGTATTCGTCAAGGAGAACTTTCAGGGTAGCGGTAATCGGTATGGCCAGGATAATCCCCAGAATACCCATTAGCTGGGCGCCCACCAGGACCATGATTATAACCGTTAAAGGACTTATGTCCGTGGCCTTGCCCAGGAAAAAAGGCGTGAACAGGAAAGCATCAAGAATCTGAACGAAAACATAAAGGGCTATAACCAAAAGAACACCTGGCGTGTCAGGCATGATACTTAATAAAACAGCGGGAACCGCTGCTACGAAAGGCCCGATATAAAGAATTATATTAAAGGCCCCGGCTATTAATCCCAGCATCAGGGCAAAAGGCATTTCGAGGATAGAAAGACCCAGCCAGGTAAGCAAACCTACAAAAACACATTTCATCAGGGTGCCGCGAACATAAGCTCCGACTTTCTGGTCAATTGTGCCAATCAGGTGGTGGATATTTTCTTTATAAATCTGGGGAAAAAGAAGGGTCAGGTTTTTCTTAACCTTGTCCAAATCCTGAACCAGGTAAAAAACAAGAAACACCGTGGCCAGCATAACCCAGACCCTGGTGACCAGGTCCATAGATACTGCGGTCAAAGTTCGTAATAATTGCTGGATATTACCCGGGGCCTGCCTGATAAACTGGTTGGAATACTCTATAAAGGTTTCGGTCAGCTGAAGGTTAAAACGTTCATCGAGTTCTTCTAATTCGGCTACGAGGGCAGGTATATCCTGGATAAATTCAGTGGTGAGGAAGATCATAAGCTGTCGCATTTCAACTATCAAACCGGGAATAAGCAGGTAAAACAGGAGTATCACGGCAACCAGAATCACGGAAGAAGCGATAATTGCCGCGAAGATAGGCTTTATCTTGATGCTGATTAAAAAATTAACAACAGGGTTTATAAAGTAGACGATAAATAAGGCTATAATGATAATAGAGATGACCGGTAACAGCAGGTAAAGCGCCCAGATTATCAAAAAAACGGCGGTGGAAAAAAGAACGATTTTTATGGCCAGGCGAGTATCCCTATCTTCAAACACGGCAAGACCTCTTTTATATCAGGGCTGAATTATTTGAAATGCTTAAAACCGGCGGAAAACCTTTGCCTGGTAAGCAGTTGTTTATGATATTGTACCATAAAGCCCGGTAATAAAAAAGTATAATCGGCTAAAGGATCTAATGCTTTCCAGGTCGAAACTATTATTACAGGATGCAGGGCAATATAGTTTATCAGTTTTGCTCCGGGCTGCTGTTTCCCGACTCCAAAAGAAGATCATGAATCGAGGTTTGATTAGTTTGAACAGGGATAATTTTGTTCACCTGCACTGTCATAGTGAATACAGCCTGCTGGACGGCGCGGCAAAAATCACTGAAATGGTCAAACGTGCGGCAAAACTGGGGATGCCGGCGCTGGCCGTTACCGATCACGGAACCATGTTTGGCCTGGTTGATTTTTACAGGGAGGCCATCAAGGCCGGGATTAAACCTATCCTGGGCTGTGAAGTATATGTATCGCCGCGTTCACGCTTTAAAAAAGAAGTAAAAATAGATGATTCACAGTATCATATGACCCTGCTGGCCGAAAACAACAGGGGATATCGCAACCTGATGCGTTTAGTTTCATCCGGTTTTCTCGAAGGCTTCTATTACAAACCGCGGGTAGATCGCGCCCTGTTGGAAGAATGCCGCGAGGGTATTATCGCACTAAGCGCCTGCCTGGCCGGTGAAATTCCGACCCTGATTCTCCAGGGACAGGTTGAAAAAGCATATGAAGCTGCCTGTTACTACCGGGATATGTTTGGCAAAGAGAACTTTTTCCTTGAACTGCATGATCATGGCATCCCCGATCAGAAAAAAGTAAATGAGGTCTTGTTGAAGATATCAAATGATGAGGGTATCCCCATGGTTGCGGCTAATGATGTCCACTACCTGTCCAAAGAAGATGCTGAGGTGCACGATGTGCTGCTTTGCATCCAGACCGGCAAAACGGTTGATGAAACCGAGCGGATGCAGTTTGAATCAGATCAATTTTACTTTAAAACTACAGAAGAGATGAAAGAACTTTTTGCTGAATATCCCGGGGCGCTCAGCAACAGCCTTCTAATTGCCGAACGCTGCAACGTGGAAAAAGATTTTTCAAAGCGTTACCTTCCAGAGTTCCATTTGCCCAAGCAGGAAGACCCTGATGCTTATCTCAGAAAAATATGCCATGACGGTATAAAAAAGCGCTACCCGGAAATTACTCCTGAAATCGAAAAGCGGCTTGAATACGAGCTTCAGGTCATTCAGCAAATGGATTACGCGCATTATTTTTTGATTATCTGGGATCTGATTGAATATGCAAAGAAGGAAAAAATCATCGTCGGCCCAGGCCGCGGTTCGGCCGCAGGCAGCCTGGTTGCTTACAGCCTTGGAATCACCAATATTGATCCTTTAAAATACAGCTTGCTTTTTGAGCGCTTTTTAAATCCTGAACGTATCTCGATGCCCGATATCGATATCGATTTCTGTGATGACAGGCGGGATAAGATTCTGCAATATGTCTGTGAAAAATACGGCCAGGAAAGAGTCGCTCAAATTATCACTTTTGGAACCATGGCTGCGAGGGCTGCAGTCCGCGATGTGGGTAGAGCATTGGCTGTTCCATATGCTGATGTTGATAAAATCGCCAAGTTGATCCCGAATGAACCAAAAATGACTATTGAAAAAGCCTTAGCGCAGAGCAAGGAGCTGCAAGCTCTTTATAAAGAAGAACACTTCCGCCAGCTACTTGATATGTCGATGGCAGTTGAGGGAATGCCCCGGCATGCTTCAACGCACGCTGCGGGAGTAGTGATTGCCGAAGAACCCCTGATTAACTTTGTTCCTCTTTACAAAACTACCGACAATACGATAGTGACCCAGTTTCCGATGGGCACCCTTGAAGATCTTGGACTTCTGAAAATGGATTTTCTCGGGTTGAAAACTTTAAGCATCATCGGTGAAGCCCTGGAGAATATTGAAAAGCGTCACGGGAAATCAATATATATTGATAAAATTCCACTTGATGACAGCAAGACTTTTGAACTTTTATCAAGGGGTGAGACCACGGGCACCTTCCAGCTGGAAAGCAGCGGCATGCGTTCGGTGTTGAGAGAATTGATGCCCAACAAATTTGAAGATATTATCGCGGTTGTTGCCCTTTATCGTCCCGGGCCGATGGAACAAATCCCGGTGTTTGTCCAGAGTAAACACGGCAAAAGACAAATCAAGTATGCCCATCCTGTACTTGAGCCGATTTTAAACGAAACATACGGGGTTATCGTTTACCAGGAGCAGATTATGGAAATTGCCGCCCGGATGGCCGGATTTACCCTGGGTCAGGCAGATTTGCTGCGGCGGGCTATCGGTAAAAAGAAGATGGAAATACTGGATGAGCAGAGGCAGCTGTTTATAAATGGCTGCCTGGAAAATGGTTATTCAGAAGATCTTGCTGCCGAAATTTATGATTTAATCCTGAAATTTGCCTCTTACGGGTTTAACAAGTCACATGCCGCAGCTTACGCCATGATCGCTTACCAGACCGCATATTTAAAAGCAAACTATCCTGTAGAGTATATGGCAGCTTTAATGACGGTTTATTATTCCAACAGTGATAAAGTGGCCTTATATATCGATGATTGCAAGCGCATGGACATTGAACTTCTGCCCCCCGATATAAACGAGAGCGAAACCCATTTTACCCCGGTTGGTGAAAACAGGATTCGCTTCGGGCTGGCGGCAGTGAAAAATGTTGGTATAGGAGCGATAGAATCGATTGTCAGGGCCAGGCAGGAAAAACCTTATATATCAATGCGCGATTTTTCATCAAGGGTTGATTTGCGTTCATGTAACCGCAAGGTTTTGGAAAGCCTGGTCAAGTGCGGCGCTTTTGATTCACTGGGCGGACACAGGGCACAATACCTTAATATTCTGGAAGATGTTCTGGCCCAGGGCCAATCGGTGCAGCGGGAAAGGGAAAACGGTCAGATCTCAATGTTTTCATTAATGGAAGACAGTGTCCAGGAGGAATTCTTAACGGATAAACTAAACGATATAGAGCCATTTTCAGATAAAGAAAGGCTTTCACTGGAAAAAGAGATGCTCGGCCTCTATATTTCCGGACATCCACTCGAGTCGTACAGGCTTATACTGGAAAACATACCTAACTTAACTCCCTGTGCTGAATTAGCAACGGCAGGCGATAACCGCAGTGTTAAAGTCGGGGGTATTATTGTTGCTGTCCGTAATTTCTATACAAAAAAGAATAAACAAATGGCTTTTGTTAAGTTAGAGGATTTGACCGGCAGCGTAGAACTGGTAGTCTTTCCGGATATTTTCGAAAGTCATTCAGGCTACCTGCAGGAAGACAGCCTGCTGCTTGTAGAAGGCAGGACAGATTTAAAAGAAGAGGAAGACGTAAAGATCCTGGCCGAATCAATAAAACCATTAAACCGGGAGAAGAAGTATTATCGTCTTATTATAAGCGAAGAGCATAACAGCACGGTCCTGCAGGACTTAAAAGATACCCTGGTTGCTGAAAATGGAGAGGTGCCAGTATGTCTCTTTTTTAAGAATGATCATAAATTGCTTATGTTAAAAGAAGAATACTGGATTCGTGACCATCCTTCTACCCGCAGGCGTATTGAAGCCCTGCTCGGTCCTGAAGCTGTTATTGAACATACGGGGGAAAGCGATCAGGCTCAACCGGCAAAGGAGAATCATTTATGATGACAAAAATAGCGGTTTTAACCAGTGGAGGTGATGCCCCGGGAATGAACGCTGCAGTGCGGGCAGTTGTTCGCAGGGGTATCAGCAGTGGTTTTAAGGTATGCGGAATAAAGCGGGGCTATGCCGGATTATTTAATGGCAATCAGTTCGTAGAGATGGAAATGGGATCTGTTGCCGATATTATTCATCGAGGCGGAACGGTGCTCTTAACCGCTCGTGCCCCTGAAATGTATCAATCAGAGTTCCAGGATAAAGCAGCCCAAAGGTTGACAGAAGAAGGGATAGAAGGGCTGGTTGTAATCGGGGGAGAAGGTTCCTTTAAAGGTGCCATGACCCTTGAACAACGGGGAATTAAAACGATCTGTGTTCCCGGAACAATTGATAATGATATCAGCGGTACTGAGCAAACAATCGGTTTTGATACAGCGGTTAACACTATTCTTTGGGCAATCAACAGATTGCGGGATACTGCCACTTCACATGAACGCATATTTATCCTGGAGGTAATGGGCCGAAATAATGGCTTCCTGGCCCTGGCTGCCGGACTGGCAGGCGGTGCGGAATCGATTCTCGTTCCGGAAATAGAGTATAATATTGATGAAATCTGTGACAGGTTAATCAGGGGGATAAAAAGGAAAAAAGCTCATAGTATTATTGTCGTAGCGGAAGGCGCAGGAGATATATATGATATAAACAGGGAAATATGTGAACGGTTAGACACAGAAGTCAGGGTGACCGTTTTGGGACATATCCAGCGCGGCGGCAGTCCGAGTGCCGTTGATCGTTTACTGGGCAGCCGCATGGGATCAATGGCGGTGGAGCTTCTGGCTGAAGGGCGCAGCGGCTTATTTATTGCTACCAGGGGTCAGGAAGTTGTCCCTGTCCCCCTTACAGCTTGTTTTACGGAAGCAAGGCCTTTCCCTGAAGATTTATACAGGCTGGCCTTGACTCTGGCCAGGTAGGATAAAGCCGGGGCGCCGGCAAAAAGCCCGAAGATATTTAATTGAATAAAGTCACACGTCCCTGGCTATAAGGAGGTAGTTTCATTGCGGCGCACTAAGATTGTTTGCACCATAGGACCAAGCATAGATACTGAGGATATGATTCATAAGCTAATTAAAGCAGGGATGGATGTAGCAAGACTAAACCTATCCCACGGAAAAAGCAGCGAACATATTCGCCGCCTGCAGATGATACGCGATGTGAGCGAAGGCATGAAACGCAGCGTTGGTTTTTTATATGATACGCGAGGTCCGGAGGTCAGAACCGGTAACCTGCAGGAAGATTATGTAATTCTTGAAGAAGGCAGTGACATAATCCTCACTACAGAACAGATTCTTGGTGACAGCAGCAGGGTATCTGTGACATACGATGGTTTACATCGTGACCTGAAACCCGGCTGTGCTGTATTGATCGATGATGGCCTGATTGTCCTGGAAGTCAAAGAAATATCCGGGCGGGATATACACTGCCTGATTATACACGGCGGAGAACTTCGCAGCTATAAAGGGCTAAATACACCCGGCACCAGGATAAACCTTCCTGCTCTTGATGATGATGATCGGCAGGATATCCTCAAAGCGTTGGAATATGAAGTAGATTTTCTGGCTGCTTCTTTTACTCGCAACGCTGAAGATATTCTTGAAATAAGGCGGCTGGTTGAGACAAATGGCGGAAGTATCATGATCCTTGCTAAAATTGAAAGCAGGGAAGGCATTGAGAATTTTGATGCAATAATGGATGTTGCAGACGGAATCATGGTTGCACGCGGTGACCTCGGGGTTGAAATTCCCCCCGAAGAGGTTCCATTGCTGCAGAAAGCCTTTATAAAAAAGTGTAACATAGCCGGCAAGCCGGTTATAACAGCTACCCAGATGCTGGACAGCATGATTCGTAATCCACGACCGACCCGGGCCGAGGCCAGTGACGTGGCCAATGCTATTTTTGATGGAACTGATGCCGTCATGCTGTCAGGTGAAACGGCAATCGGTCGTTTCCCGATCGAGGCGGTTCAAACCATGAGCCGAATCGCCAATCGGACAGAAGAAGAATTGGAATATAAAAGGATTTTACAGGAGCTCAGTCCGACAATTAAAAAAACAGTTACCGATGCAATCAGTTACAGCACCTGCCATATTGCACACGAACTAAGTGCCGATGCAATTATAACTGCTACCCAGTCCGGCCATACGGCGCGAATGGTTTCCAAGTATAAGCCCAGGGCACCAATAGTGGCAGTAACCTCCAACCGCAGGGTAGCGTCAAGCCTGACCCTGACCTGGGGTGTCAATGCTGTAAGTTGCCCACCTGCAAATTCGACCGACAAGATGTTTGCAAATGCTATACAAGCTTCACTGGATGAAGGTTTAATCGATCAAGGAAGTCTTGTCGTCATAACAGCCGGTGTTCCGGTTGGTGTTTCAGGAACTACCAACCTGGTAAGAGTTGAAACAGTGGGGGAGATTATTGTGAAGGGAACTGGAATCGGCAATACGGCAATTAGCGGTACTGCTTTTGTGGTAAAAAGTGAAGATGATCTTGAAAACATCGAAGAAGGACAAATTTTAATAGCCCACAGCACAAGTAGCAACTACACACCTGCAATTAAAAAGGCGTCGGCGCTGGTGACTGAGGAAGGCGGCCTGACTTCGCACGCAGCAATTGTAGCCATAAACCTTAATAAACCGGCTATTGTAGGAGTCGAAAAAGCCTGTCAATCGATTGAACACGGCGAAATGATTACCGTAGATGCAATAAGGGGCTTAATCTACCGCGGCAAAGCAAACGTATTATAAGAGGTTGGGAGAATACGTTTTGAAAAAAAACGAAACAAAAATAAGGGTTCGTTACCAGGAGACCGACCAGATGGGTATGGCATATCATGCTAACTACCTGGTATGGTTCGAAATAGGACGAACCGAACTGATGAGGAGTATCGGTTTGCCATATATCGAATTTGAAAAAAGCAGCCTTTATTTGCCGGTGCTCAAAGCTTACTGTGAATACAAGCATGCCGCCAGATATGATGATCTGCTTACCATAATAACATTTATTGAGAGCCTGCAGTATGTGCGCACTGTATTTAACTACGAAATCCGGCGGGATGATAAAAAAATAGCCGGTGGTTATACTGAGCACGCTTTTATTAATGAAGCGGGACGTCCTGTCGTGCTAAAAAAAATCAGTCCTTTCCTGTGGAACAGGCTTTATAAAGCTTTGGAAAGTGATACGTAGCAGAGTGAGGTGTACAGATGAGTAAAAATTTAGAAAGCATCAGCTTGATCTATGACAAGGATTACCTTATCCATACCCAGTCCAGTCATCCTGAACGCAAGGAAAGATTGGAATACATAATTGCCGGGCTCGAAAAAGAAGAGGTGATGAACCGCCTGGAGTTGATATCCCCGCAGCCGGCAGAAACAAAAGATATAGAGTTAATTCATGATCCCGGATATATTCGTTCAATTGAGGAAGCGTGTAATTCCGGCAAACGCTTCCTGGATATGGATACCTATATAGTTCCTGAATCATACCGGGTTGCCCTTCTTTCAGCCGGTGGAGTGCTGGCCGGTCTGCACAAAGTTATGGGCTCAAACCCGGGCAAAGCTTTTGCCCTGAACCGGCCGCCCGGCCATCACGCTGAAAGAAACAGGGCAATGGGTTTTTGCCTTTTTAATAATATTGCTGTTGCCGCTGCCAGGGCTAAACGCGACTACAATTTAAAACGAATTGCTATTGTTGATTGGGATGTTCACCACGGCAACGGCACACAGCATAGTTTTGAAGATGACAGAGAAGTGCTCTTTATTTCGACTCATCAAAGCCCGGCTTATCCCGGTACCGGGCATTACCGGGAAGTTGGCCGGGGAAGTGGAGAAGGATTTACTGTAAACATACCCATGCCTCCAGGCTGCGGCGATGTTGAATATGCTATGATTTATGATCAGGTTGTAATCCCGATTATAGATCAGTTTAAACCGGAATTGCTGTTGATATCTGCTGGATTTGATGCTTACCGCATGGATCACCTGGCCGGGATGTCATTAACCCAGGGGGGTTTTTATTACATTGCCGAGATTCTGAATGCAGCGGCAGAGCGTTGGTCTGAAGGAAGGATGCTGCTGTGTCTTGAAGGAGGATACCACTTGCAGGGGCAGGCTGGGGCCGTAATCCAGGTATTAAATGCATTAGGTCAATGGGGACTGCCAATTACCGAACGCTCTCCCGATCTCGAACCAGGCAAACATGTTCAGAACCTCCTGCAGGAAGTGCTGCAGGTACAGCGCAAATACTGGAATATTTAGAGATCAGCGGTTCAGTTCGGTCTATCATAACCTTGTTTTACTTGCAAAGATACTAGTAACTGATATCGATGTCGTAAAATAATAAACCGCCAGGTAGTTTGGGATAAAAGAATGTTGACTTTTGCGGAATAACTTTGCCCTGCCTGGCGCGTTCAAGAACTTTGTCGACTGCCAGGGGAGCGAGAATAAAAGCGGCGTCGGCCGAGGCATTAAGAACAGCGGAAATTGCGCAGTCAAAATCGTGCGGGTAACTGATCATTTCATTGCCTGGCTCACCGTATTTTCCTTCTGCAAGGAGAGGTTTTAAAATACGCTGGTGAAGAAGTTCAACGGGAAGACTGCTCGTTGCCGCAGGTGAACTCCGTGGTATGAGCATAAAGGACTGCCCTGCAGTGATAAAACCGAAACCGTTCTTTTCGCGGCCGGCCGTTGACACTGTTTCAAAATAATCTGCGTGATCTATTTGACGCAGGTCCCCGGTTACAATCATTTCAAA
>SKZS01000101.1 GCA_007127255.1 Syntrophomonadaceae bacterium
GCTCAATAAAAGTTTTTAAAGGTTTTCGGGTTCAGCATAATGATGCTTTAGGCCCGACCAAAGGGGGTATCCGCTTTCATCCTGATGAAACAATCGATACGATCAGGGCACTTGCTGCCTGGATGAGCTGGAAGTGCGCTTTGCTCGAACTGCCCTTAGGCGGGGCCAAAGGCGGTGTTATTTGCAACCCCCGGGAAATGTCACAGGGTGAACTGGAACGTTTAAGCCGGGGTTATGTCCATAAAATCTGGCAGTTAATCGGGCCTGATATGGACATTCCTGCGCCTGATGTCTATACCAATCCCCAGATCATGGCCTGGATGATGGATGAATATTCAAAGATTGCCGGGAAAAACCAGTTTGGTGTTATCACCGGCAAGCCGCTCTACGTGGGCGGCTCGATCGGGCGCAATACTGCTACAGCCCGTGGCGGTCTCTACGTAATTGAAGAAGCGGCACGCACAGCAGGGATGGACTTAAGAAATGCCAGCATGGCAATCCAGGGTTACGGTAATGCCGGCTACAACCTGGCTTTTCTGGCCCACGATATTTTCGGCAGTAAAATTGTAGCTGTTTCTGACCAGAGTGGTGGAATCTATTGCCAGGATGGTTTTGACCCCCTGGAGGTTTTTCACCATAAAAAAGCAAACGGCTCAGTTGTCGGCTGCCCCGGAACAGAGACAATTTCACATGGCGACCTGTTCACCCTTGATGTGGATATCCTCTGTCCCAGTGCCCTGGAAAATGTCATTACTGAAAATAATGCACCATTTATTAAAGCCAGCATCATTGCTGAACTTGCCAATGGACCGACTACCCCGGAAGCTGATGACATCCTCTTTGAAAAAGGCATCCAGGTTCTACCCGACTTTTTATGCAATGCCGGCGGTGTAACGGTTTCTTACTTTGAAATGGTTCAGAACTTTACCATGCTTTACTGGGATGAAGCCGAGGTGTTTGAAAAGTTAAAGAAAAAAATGGCCTCTGCTTACCATTCTGTATATAATGCATCGGAAAAACATAAGGTAAATATGCGGCAGGCAGCTTACATGGTTGCTGTAAAAAGAATTGCCGATACCATGATCCTGCGCGGTTGGGCTTAAGTTTTAAAAAGCCTGGCGTTTTGCTTTTTCCAGTAACACCTGAATAGTAGATTGCCCCTGATGCGTCCCGGTTCATCTCTGTCCGAAATATCCTGCAGAGTTTTATCCAGCAGTGTTTCTTCTGCCTCAAGAGCTTGATCCATTATTCTTTTAAGACGGGCATGGTCTTTTAAATCGTTAGATAGAGATGCCAATGCTGTATCTGTTTCCGCTTCAATTCGGTCACGCTCAGCCAGGTAGTCTTGTAAATCAGGAATTTTATTTTCAATAACACTGCGGTGCAAACGTTCCCGCTTTAACCAGAATTCTAAAGCCGCTTGCTGTTCATCTTCCCAAAATGTAAAATTTTCTTTCTCAATCATCCAATATGGCTTGTAAACAGCAAGGCACGGGGTCGAACCACCTGTAAACAGGTAGGTTTGATTGTTTTTATTTAGTTCCGCTATATAACTGCCTGTTGTATGATCTCCAAAAATAAAGCCGGCATGCATACAGACACTTTTTAATGAATGCCTGGTAAATTGCCTGCCTTCTAAGCCCTCCTCGTGTGAGCGCAAGATATTACGCATAGTTTGCAAAGTTATATTTCCCTTTTCCCTCTCAAGTACACACGCACAGCTTTCTTGCCTGTGCAGCGAACCGCTAAACCTGGTAACCAATGGATTAGTGTAACAACGAGCAAAGTCAAAGTCAGCTTCTCCTTTGCACCAGCCTTTTTCAACCGCATTCTTGACTAAATCCGGATGGGAGCGATCATAGCCTTTGCCTATACTTAAGCGGTTAGAGATGGCACGGACATCTTTTACTTTTTCAGCAGCCCAGTACTCTCCGGCAGTTTCTAGAACCCATGCTGATTGAGAATCGGCGATCAAAAAAGAGTTGTGGTAATAGAACTTTTTTTCATAACCACAGTTGCCACCCTGACCATAACGTTCTAACAAGCTGATAATCAAATTTAGCGCTTCTTCGCTGTTTCGGCAGCGCTCCAGGGCCAGGCGCAGCATATCCATGCCCAGCAAAGCTTCAGGCCCTTGCTTTTCGCGAGTGAAAACCGCCTCATTACCGATATTTAAACCAAATTCATTGGCTCCCATTTCGGCACCCCACATCCAGGAAGGTTTTTGTAAGAGCACTTCAAAAGTTTCTTCCACCTGATCAATCTCTATATATGTGCATTTCACCTTGCTCCCGGGGACATATTTCTTGCGGGGAACTCTTATAGTAAGCAGGGGTTCGTTAGGCTGACGATCACTGTTCTTGGCAAAAATAACTGAACCGTTTTTTGTCGAATTGCTTAAAGCAACCATGGTATCACACATGAAATAATCCTCCTATCAGCTAATAATAAATCTACAGATTTACCCATTTTAACAGTGAATACCTGCCGAAACAGCTGCTCAAGCTTTGAATAATTTTATTTTTCTCATATTTGCTTCACCAATATGTTAATTTCCACACTTTAATGAATAATCCTTTTTGAGTTTAAATCAGCATATGA
>SKZS01000176.1 GCA_007127255.1 Syntrophomonadaceae bacterium
CAATTATTGATATTAAGAAATACTCTTTAGATATTATTTGATAATGCAGCAGTATACCCTATTGTTTGACCTTCGCTCAAAATAAATGATACTATTCAGATAAGTGTATAAAATCAAGGCAATCAAAACTTTTTTGCGGTTAACTTGTTTATATTTAGACTGAAACGGAGGTATCCTGAAAAATGAGTAGAGATTTTAAAACATTTGATGCGATTATTATCGGCGCCGGCCAGAACGGTCCGCCCCTTGCCACTGCCCTGGCCGGGGCAGGCCAACAGGTGGCCCTGGTAGAGCGAAAACATGTAGGAGGATCCTGCATAAACACCGGTTGCACACCGACCAAAACAATGATTGCTTCGGCACGGATTGCCCACCTGGTCGGCAGGGCGAAAGATTTCGGGGTTAATGCCGCTTTTAAATCAGTAGATTTCCAAAAAGTCATCGACCGTAAACAGGGTATTGTCGAAAGCTTCAGGGAGGGCAGTAAAAAAAAGTTGCTTGAAACCCGGGGCCTTACCCTGTTTGAAGGCGAAGCCAATTTTGCGGGAAAAAAAGAGCTGGAAGTAAAGCTTTCCAACGGTGAAAAGGAATATATTAAATCCGGCACGATTGTAATCAATACCGGTACTGTTCCCAATATGCCTCCCATTCCCGGACTGGACGATGCAGGTCCTCTTGATTCAGCTTCAATCATGGAGCTGGATGAATTGCCCCGACACCTCTTAATAATCGGCGGGGGTTATATCGGTGTTGAATTCGGACAGATGTTCCGTCGTTTTGGAAGCGAAGTAACGATCATCCAGAGGGGTGAGCATCTGCTACCCAGGGAGGACAGCGATGTGGCCGAAGAAGTGGCAAAAATTTTGGGGGAAGAAGGCCTGGAGATAATTCTTAAAGCAGATACTAAAGAAATTGAGAAACCGGCGCCGGATAAAATTATTTTGACAGTAGAGGCAGGAGGGGAATCACGAAAAATTGAAGGAAGCCACCTGCTGGTAGCAACCGGGCGGGTTCCCGACACGGAAGTTCTTAACCTGGAATCCACGGGGATCAAGATTGACGAGCGCGGTTTTATTCCGGTGAATGAGCGATTGGAAACCGCGGTTCCCGGTATATTCGCTACCGGTGATGTAAACGGCGGGCCTGCTTTCACTCACATATCCTATGATGACTTCAGGATTCTCAAAAGGAACCTCCTGGAGGGCGGAAATGCATCAACTACAGGTAGGCCTCTGCCCTATGTGGTTTTTATTGACCCCCAGCTGGGAAGAATTGGCCTTACCGAGAGAGCTGCAAAAGAAATCGGGCACGAGTACCTGGTGGCGAAAATGCCTGTAGGCTGGGTGGCCCGGGCAATTGAAACTGATGAAACCGGTGGATTGATGAAAGTTATTGTTGATACCGAAACCGGCCGTATCCTCGGCGCTGCTGTGCTTTGTGTTGAAGGCGGGGAACTTATGGCCCTTCTGCAGGTGGCCATGATGGGAGATTTGCATTACACGGTTTTGCGGGACGCCATATTTTCCCATCCGACTTTTTCCGAGGCAATGAATACTCTTTTCGGGATGATAGAAAGCTAGTAAGATGCTACATATTTGACAGTCACAGATCGGCTCAAGTATCAGGCGGCGCAGCATGCTGTTAACTATATAGATTCCGGTATGGTTGTCGGACTCGGGCACGGAAACGCGGCTTCTTTATCGGCCTGGCGGATGAGCTGAGCATTGCAAATGAAAAAAGGACCGGCCCTGGTCATGAAATGCTTGGAGGTGGTTAAAGACCCCATACATCTGAAGAAACAGCCGCTGCCCGGCTTTTTACAGACAGGCTTGCGGCTGATATTTTATTTCCGAAAACTGCAGGACAGTTTATAAGCTCTCTAATTATTTTCAATCAGTTTAGAAGGTGAACTTTGCAGTGACCGCTGCCCTGACTGTTACTTCGCCCGGTTCAATGGGAGTTGGCTCGGCATCCTCTGCCACCGGGGCTTCAAGCATTTCTTCTCTCAACCGGAAAGGTGTGTAATCAGTTCTTTCTTCTTCAATGCTGTGCAGACGGTTGATATTTTCACCGACGCTTTCTGCTATGACTTCAGCTTTTTGCAGGGCCTGTTCTGTTGCCGCCCCGAGAGCCTGCATTTTCAAATCATGCGAATCTTCCAGATCGAAG
The DNA here is from genome assembly GCA_007127255.1 of Syntrophomonadaceae bacterium. Taxonomy (GTDB): domain Bacteria; phylum Bacillota; class Dethiobacteria; order DTU022; family DTU022; genus T3SED10-7. The sequence goes on from SKZS01000176.1 coordinate 2,170, forward strand.
TTAATATAATTTATATGATTGGCGCCGGCGCCGATTGCAATATCTATTATTTCCCCGACATTATCCAGTTGGGAGATGTGTATTATCACTTCATTGGTTGCCTGGTAATATATTACCTCTTCTTCAACATCCGGCCCTTCCCTTTCCACTGCCGGTTCCTCGATTGCCGGTTCTTCTACAGGCGGACGCCGCTCAACCGGAGGACGCTCATCAGGTCTTACCCGCCGGCTTTGCAGTCTGTAAGTACCGGTTCTTAAATCTTCTTCCTGCAGACCGTAATCGAGCAAAGCGTCAAAAACTGCATTGGCCAGTTCTGCATTGTCCCGGGCGGCTTCTTCCGCCGAATAACTGCGCGTAACTATGCCCACGTTAACCTCGGCAACATCCGGCTCGGCTTTGATTTCTGCCTCCC
>SKZS01000122.1 GCA_007127255.1 Syntrophomonadaceae bacterium
CCAACCCAGGATGAAAGGGAAATGACTGTTCGCCTTAAGTTTAATCCGATTGCAAAGTTGGTTGGAGGGAAGAAAGTGGCTATAGTTGACGACTCGCTGGTCCGGGGAACTACCGCCAGGATCCTTACCCGGCTGCTCAGGGCTGCAGGCACTGCCGAAGTGCATCTTTGCATAGCTTCGCCACCGTACAAGAATCCCTGTTATTACGGAATTGACATCCCCGCAGCAGCGGAGCTGGCGGCACACGAATCAGGGTTCAGCCAGCTGGAGGGATCAATAGGGGCCAATAGTATAACATTTTCTGAGCCTGAAGATTTATACAGGGCTCTGGGTAAAGGCAAAAATGAATATTGCACCGCTTGTTTTTCAGGCGAGTATAAAGAGAATAATATGAACGAGGTGAGCGGCAATGACCAAATTTCTGAATGAAAGCGCTGAAAGCATCCGGGAGAAAATAATAATTCTGGATTTTGGCGGGCAGTACAGTATGCTTATTGCCAGGAGAATCAGGGAAGCGGGGGTATACTGTGAACTGCTGCCCTTCCATACTCCCTGGTCCGAAATTAAGCGTTTAGAACCATCGGGTTTAATTCTTTCCGGAAGTCCGGCCAGTGTAAACCAGGAAAATGCCCCGCGTTGTGATTCAGAAATCTACAAAGGGGGCATACCCATTTTAGGAATCTGTTACGGGATGCACCTTCTAGCCAAGGACCTGGGCGGTGAAGTGGTCAGGGGAAACCGTTCAGAATTTGGCCGCACCTCATTTGAGATTGTCGAAAGAGAGCCCCTTTTCAGGGACGATGATTTTCTTGATCCGGGAAACTGCTGTGCCTGGATGAGTCACCAGGACGAGGTGATAAAACCTCCTGCCGGTTTTGATGTTCTGGCTCGGACGGAAAATAAAACCCTGGCGGCAATCGGTGATCGGGAAAATAAAATATACGGTTTGCAGTTCCATCCAGAAGTATTTCATACCCCGGGAGGCCATAACGTTTTAAAAAGATTTCTCTATGATGTCTGCGGCTGCAGCAAAACATGGGGCCCGCGCAGCTTTGTAGAGGATGCTGTCGAAAAAATTCGCCGGGTTGTCGGAGAAGATCAAAAGGTGGTCTGCGCTCTAAGCGGAGGAGTAGATTCATCTGTGGTTGCTTTCCTGCTTGACAGGGCCTTAAAGGAAAGAGCGGTTTTTATCTTTGTTGACCATGGCTTGTTGCGGCTTGACGAGGCAGAACAGGTGGTGCAGTTATACAGGGAAAAACTTCAGGGCCAGTTTATTCATGTAAATGCTGAAAAAGTGTTTTTAGAAGCCCTGGCGGGAGTAACAGATCCTGAAGAAAAACGGAGAATCATCGGGGCAGAATTTATTAAAGTTTTTAAAGAAAAAGCGCTGTCTATGGGTGATATAACTTACCTGGCCCAGGGGACGATATATCCTGATGTGATTGAAAGCGGTACAATTAACGGTGCTGCTGTAATCAAGTCCCATCATAACGTGGGCGGCCTGCCAGCCGAGCTGGGTTTCGATTTAGTTGAACCTCTGCGAGAGCTTTTTAAGGATGAAGTGCGCCTGGTCGGAGCCGAACTGGGCCTGCCCGATTCAATATTAAAAAGACAACCTTTTCCCGGCCCCGGCCTGGCAGTGCGTATCATAGGAGATATCACCTCTGAAAAACTATCTCTTTTACAGCAGGCCGATGCCATATTCAGGGAAGAATTACAGGCTGCCGATTTGAGCGAAGAAATGTGGCAGTACTTTGCAGTGTTAACCGATGTGAAAGTGGTGGGAGTAAAGGGAGACGATCGGCACTACGGCCCTGTGATTGCCCTGCGTGCTGTAGTCTCTGAAGATGCCATGACCGCAGACTGGGCGCGTTTGCCGCACAGCCTGCTCGATAAAACATCGCTGCGTATAACCGGAGAAATACCTGATGTCGCCAGGGTGGTTTATGATATTACCTCCAAACCTCCGGGAACCATTGAGTGGGAGTAACAGCCAGGATAAAAATATTTTGGAAAAAAACAAGGTCTTTATAGTTCCCTGCAGATATTGATAAAGAATTGGTGGATCCTCAGGTCATCGGTTAGTTCGGGATGGAAAGAGGTAGCAAGCAGGCTGCCCTGCCTGGCTGCTACTACTCCCTCGGGCAGCTCTGCGAGCGTTTCTACTGCCGGGCCGGCTTTCTCAATAATTGGAGCCCTGATAAAAACGGCTGTCAGGGGGCTATTGAATGACTTGAAATCAAGATCAGTTTCAAAGCTTTCTTTTTGACGACCAAAGGCATTGCGCTGTACGGTAATATCCATTAAGCCGAGCCTTGGTTGTTCTTTAATACCATCAAAGATGTTCTGCGCTACCAGGACCATTCCGGCGCATGTCCCGAAAACGGCCAGGCTCCCCTGCCGGTTTCTTTCCCGGATCAGGTCGGCCAGGCCGAAGATTTCAATTAATTTGCCGATGGTTGTGCTTTCACCGCCGGGTATAATTAACCCGTTGGCTTTGTTTAAACTCTCCCTGCTTTTTACGGATACTGCTTCCACTCCACAGTGCTCAAGGTGCCTGATATGCTCCGATACGGCTCCCTGAACGGCAAGAACTCCTATTTTCATTTGTTAAATGCCCCGCTCCTGCATTCTGTCAGCTGCGGTTAAGGTAGACATTTCCAGACCCGGCATAGCATCGCCAAGTTTCCTGGAGACTTCAGCGAGCACTTTCGGATCATCATAATGCAGGGTAGCCTTAACAATTGCTTCAGCTACAAGCTGTGGTTTTTCTGACTTGAATATCCCTGAGCCGACAAAAATACCATCAGAGCCCAGCTGCATCATTAAAGATGCATCAGCAGGGGAGGCAATGCCTCCGGCCGCAAAGTTTACAACGGGAAGGCGACCGGCGCTGCGCACTTCCTGAAGCAGTTCCAGTGATACCCCCAGGTCCCTTGCTAATACGACCAGTTCATCGTCAGCTTTGCTGATTACCTGGCGTACCTGGTCCATAACTTTGCGCATATGGCGGACTGCTTCGACTACGTTTCCTGTTCCCGGTTCACCCTTGGTTCGGATCATTGCCGCCCCTTCGGAAATGCGGCGCAGCGCTTCGCCTAAGTCCCTGGCACCACAAACAAAAGGAACTTTAAAGAGATGTTTGTTAATATGAAATTCTTCATCAGCAGGGGTTAGCACTTCGCTTTCGTCGATATAATCAACGCCAAGTTCTTCTAATATTTGGGCCTCGGCAAAATGGCCGATTCGCACCTTGGCCATAACCGGGATAGTAACCGTGTCCATAATGCGCATAATCATTTCGGGGTCGGCCATCCTGGCTACACCACCTGCCGCCCTGATGTCAGATGGCACTCTCTCCAGGGCCATTACAGCAACAGCACCCGCTTTTTCAGCAATCCGGGCCTGTTCATCAGTGGTGACGTCCATGATCACGCCGCCTTTTTGCATCTGGGCCATTCCTTTTTTAACCCGAAAAGTACCTTGCTCTTTCATCGAAAAAACTCCTCTCCAAGATCTTGATCGTTTATATATTTACCGGCCGTACCGGCAGTCCTTTTGATGACAGGTATGATTTTATATCAGCAATGCTGTATGTGCCGTAATGCAGGATTGAAGCTGCCAGGACTGCATGGGCTTTGCCCCTGGCCAGCGCTTCATACAAATGTTCAAGATTACCTGCTCCGCCCGAGGCAATAACGGGTATTCCAACCGCACCTGTTACCGCTGCCAGCATTTCGTTATCGTATCCGTCCAATGTGCCGTCGGCATCCATTGAGGTCAAAAGTATTTCGCCTGCGCCCATTTCTTCGACTTGTTCAGCCCATTCTATCAAATCGCGCCCGGTTGCCTTTCGGCCTCCGTGGCTGTAAACTTCCCATTTCAACTCAGCATCCTGCCCGGCATTAACCACCCGGCAAGCGTCGATAGCAGCTACGATGCATTGGCTGCCAAATTGATCTGCTCCTTCCCTGATTAAGGCAGGGTTCCTAAGGGCGGCAGTGTTTAAAGACACCTTATCGGCGCCTGATTGTAAAAGTTCCTGTATGAATGTGGTGGAATCGATTCCGCCGCCGACTGTAAGAGGGATAAAAACAACTTCAGCAGTTTTACGTACTACATCGACAATTGCCCTGCGTCCTTCGACTGAAGCAGTGATATCCAAAAAAACTATTTCGTCTGCTCCTTCATGGTTATAAAAGGCAGCCCTTTCCACCGGATCGCCTGCGTCCCTGATATCAACAAAGCGGGTGCCCTTGACAACCCGGCCGTCCCGCACATCTAAACAGGGTATTATTCTTTTTGCCAGCATCACATTTATCTCCCGCCGCTAAATACAAATTCAAACGCTTAACCTGTCTCTGATTTGAATGTATTTATTTAGATAACAATATCTAGTAGTTTTCGGCTATAATCTTACCAAAATTACCGAGCAGGCGCAAGCCTGCCGGGCCGCTCTTTTCGGGGTGGAATTGGACTCCCATCAGGTTTCCATCAGCAGCGGCTGAAGTGAAAGAGAAGCCGTAATCGGTTAAGGCCATGGTAAAGCGGTCTTGATCGGGCTCTACGTAGTAAGAGTGAGTAAAATAGAAATATGTTTTACTGCAGATATCATTAAACAGGGGGTGTTCAGTTACTGGCACAACCTTGTTCCAACCAACATGAGGAACGGGCAAATCGGCGGGAAACCTTTTTACTTTGCCTCCGATAGCGTTTAGCCCCCTGGTTGCACTTTTACTATCTGTGGATTCTTCGCTTTCCGTAAAAAGAAGCTGCATGCCCAGGCAGATTCCCAGCACCGGTTTTTTATCTGCTATTACTTCAAGCAGGGCGGCCGCCAGGTTTTTTTCCTGAAGACCCTTCGCTGCGTGATCAAAAAAACCGACCCCGGGGAAAATGACTGCTTTTGCCCCAGCAATAACTCCGGGGTGATCAGATATTTTGGGCTTAAGAGAGATCATTTCGCAGGCTTTAAATATGCTGTATAAATTTGCGCTTCCGCTATCAACAATAACCAGTTCGTTCATCAGCAGCTCCTTTCGGATAACTAAGCAAACAGGGTCTTTTTATCAGAGCGTATTCTTCGTTCTTATTATAGCACCTGTTTAGACGCTGGCACTAATAATTTAGTGCCCTGCCGCTTTTAACGAGCTGCTTGATTCTATTTCATGTAAAAGTTCACCCAGTGCTTTTATACCCCGGGAAATATCTTCAATATCGGGTTGACTAAAAGAGAAGCGTGCGCTGTACCTGCCTCCACCGCTGCTGGAAAAACCTTCGCCGTGAACAAAAGCGACATTCCGCTTTAATGACAATTCAAGCAGCTCCCTGCTGGTGGGGTAATATTCAGGAAAGCTTACCCATATAAAAAAACCGCCGCTGGGAATGTTGAATTTAATCCCGGCCGGAAAGTATTGTTTCATAGCTTCAACCATGGCATTTCTTTTTTCACGGTATAGTTCAGAAAGACGCACGATGTGCCTGTCGAGGTAGCCGTTTCTGGAGAGGAAACAGACCAGTTGTTGACCAAGTGAGCTGGAGCAAAGGTCGGCAGTTTGCTTGGCCAGGGTTGCTTTGTCTATTAGCGGCTTAGGCCCGGCCAGCCAGCCGATTCTGATCCCGGGTAAGAGTACTTTTGAATAAGACCCAAGATAAATGACCCGTTCCTCCCGGTCAAGAGAAAAATATGACGGTGGCACTTCACCTTCGTAGCAAAGAGGGCCGTAAGGATTGTCTTCAAGGATAACCAGGTTATAACGGGAAGCGATATCTAGTATTTCATAACGCCGCTTAAGGCTGGTAGTAAGGCCGGTTGGGTTTTGAAAATTTGGCACTGTATAAAATACTTTCGGTGACTGCCCTTGTTTGTTAAGTTTAAAAATAATTTCTTCCATTTTTCCTGGAATCGGACCATCTGAATCCATTTCTATACCCTTTGGAATGCCACCGTAAGACTTTAATGCGCTCATCCCCCCGATATATGCAGGTTCTTCTACCAGGACAGGCTGATCCGGGTTGACCAGGATACGGCTGAGCAGGTCAAGCCCCTGCTGGGAGCCATCGGTAATGACCAGGTTATCGGCCTGGCAAGCCGCACCTTCGCGGCGCATTTTTTCCGCAACCAGTTCCCGCAGGTCATAACTTCCTTCGGTAGGGCCGTACTGCAATGCCTGGCCGCTTTTATCCACAGCCAACTCAGCCAGGGCACGGGCAATGTGTTCGCGCGGGAAAAAATCGTTACCCGGGAACCCACCGGCGAAAGAGATCACTTCCGGCCGTTCGGTCAGGGAAAAGAACTGGCGAATTTGGGAACCTGTAATATGCCTGGTTCGCTCAGAAAAATAGTTGTCCCACTTAACGCTCATTTTAAACTGCCTCCTCAGGTGGCGTGGTCTGGTTTTAAAAGCCTGCTTAACAATCAAAATGCCCGTCTCTTAATAATTTAAGAGACGGGCTAATATCCCGCGGTACCACTCTAGTTGCCCAAAAATCGAGCCACTCGTTTTCGATAACGGCCTTGCAGCCGGTGGCGCTTAGTGGCTTGTTGCCATTTCAGGACCACAGCTCCGGGGTGGCTTATTCCTTTGACAGCCAGGGGCTCTTTCAGCCGGGGAGCCTCTCTCTGAATGAACCGTCAAAGTATTTTTCCCCTTCAACGCTTTGTTATTTTAATTATTTTTGGATTATAACAGAATAAAAAGGATAAAGCAAGGGTAACAGCAAAATAAACAAGAGAACTATTCATATAAATAATGAATTTACGAGATGGAGGATAAACCAGTGAAAAAACCTGAAATGCGATCATGCCTGGATAAGATTAAACCTTACGTGCCCGGCAAACCGGTCGAAGAGGTAGAGAGGGAACTTGGGTTGAAGAACGTGATCAAGATGGCTTCCAACGAAAACCCCCTGGGCCCTTCCCTGCGTGCAGTCGAAGCAATGCGCAGCAACCTGAAAAAGATGCATATTTACCCGGATGGCAATTGTTATTACCTTAAAGAAGCGCTGGCTGCTAAATTGGACTTAAAAACAGATCAGCTTATTTTTGGTAATGGTTCCGATGAAATTTTATCTTTTCTGACCCTTGATTACATTAATCAGGGTGATGAAGCGGTAATGGTTAAACCCAGCTTCTCAGAGTATGATTTTGCCATGCGCCTGATGGGTGGTACCCCGCGCCAGGTGCCACTGGTCGGCCCTGATTTTAGTTATGATTTTGAAGCAATTCTAGAGGCGGTTAACGAAAAAACAAGGCTGGTTTTCATATGCAGCCCTAATAATCCGACCGGATCGATTGTAAAGAAAAAAGATCTCGATTCTTTTATCGAACGTCTTCCGGATAATGTCCTGCTCGTTTTAGATCAGGCCTATATAGAATATGTTGATAATGAAGATCACCCGACAGGACTGGACTACGTTGAGCAGGGCATGCCTGTTATCCTGCTGCGCACTTTTTCGAAGATTTACGGTTTGGCCGGCTTGCGGATAGGTTACGGTATTGCTCCCGCGGAAATCATCGGTGAATTAAACAGGGTTCGCGAGCCTTTCAATGTTAATGCGATGGCACAGGTTGCCGCGCTGGGTGCCTTGAAAGATAACTATCATCTCGAGCGAAGTCGCAAACTGGTTGGAGAATCGAGGAAGCAGTTTGTCGAGGGTTTATCTGAAATGGGTTTAAAGCCCGTACCCGATCAGGCCAACTTTTGCTTTATTGATTTGAAAGTAGATTCTCGTGAGGTCTTTAAAGCCATGCTGCAGAAAGGGGTTATAGTCCGCACGGGTGATATTTTCGGTTTCCCCACCTATATCAGGGTTACTTACGGTACAGAGGAGCAGAATAAAAGGTTCCTTGCTGCCCTGAAGGAAGTGCTTGCCGATCTTAAATGACCAGGGCAGCGCGAGGGGCAATCAGGCATTGGAAATAATAGTCAGGCAGGTGTCGCCGTATTTCTTTTGTCTTACCGAACCATAAGCTTCAGCCCACTGCCTGTTTTTGTACGCATGCTCGGCAATTAACAGTCCACTTTCAGCTATTATCTTTAGCTCGAGCACCCTGTTTACCACCGATGCGAGGTCGGGGCAGCTATAGGGCGGGTCAAGATAAACCAGGTCTGCTGTAATTTTTTCTCGATTAAGTATAAACAGGGCTTTATCGACCTCGGCCATGATCAGCCTGGCGCTTTCTTCAAGGCCGGTTTTGCCAAGGTTTTCTTTTATTACAAGAAAGTTTTTTCTCTGTTTTTCGATAAAAATACAGCTATGCGCACCTCGACTTAAAGCTTCGATACCGATAGCCCCGCTTCCGGCATAAAGATCAATAAAGCGAGCGTTGATAATGCAGGGGCCGATAATATTAAACAGCGCTTCTTTAACCCGATCGGCGGTTGGCCTGACAGTTAAGCCGTTCGGAGCTTTCAGTTTCATTCCTTTTGCCTTACCGGCGATAACCCGCAAAATAATCACCCCTCTATATCAAACCATAACTGCCGCAGAAAAAGAAGGGTCCGGACAAAGTTATTCGGAGATAAACACCTGCTGCTGTGGTAAAATGGCCATAAATAAAGAGATATAAAGGTGGAATAAGCGTGAAAGTTAAGGTATATGCTCCCGGCAGGGTCAATATTATCGGTGAACATACCGATTACAACCAGGGATATGTATTGCCCATGGCTGTTAATATGGGTATATCCCTGACTGCTCAAAAACGCAGTGATAAAGTTGTCAGTATATACGCTCGTGATCTTGATAAAAATGCTTCATTTTCTTTAAACAGGCTTGTTTCCCGCAACAAACATCACTGGTATGATTACCTGGCAGGAGTTTGCTGGGTTTTGCAGGACGAAGGATACAGGTTGTCGGGGGCCGATATTTCCTTTGGTGGAGATATTCCGATCGGTGCCGGGTTGAGTTCATCGGCAGCGCTGGAAGTAGCCGCTGCTGCTGCGTTTTCATATCTTAATAGGCTGGACATCCCTGAAAAAAACCTGGCCTTAATAGCGCAAAGGGCTGAGAATGAATATGTCGGGGTGCAGTGTGGAATAATGGACCAATTTGCTTCTGCGCTTTCCCAAAAAGGTTGCGCACTTTTTATCGACTGCCGCTCCCTGGAATATGAACATATTCCCCTTGATCAAGGTGAACATGTCTTCATGATTATAGACAGCAATGTTAAGCGGACCCTGGCCGGTTCAGCCTACAACCGCAGGAGGGAAGAATGTGCCGAGGCGCTTATTCTGATTAACAGGGCCACAGGAATGAAAAAAAAATCTCTGCGAGAAGTAAACTTAGAAGACATAGAAAAGGCACGTTCGATAATGCTGCCCGCACTATATAAGCGCAGTTTTTTTGTGGTCAGGGAGAACCAGCGGGTTCTGGATGCGGTTAAAGCTTTTCGGCTTGGAGATTTGCAGACTGCCGGCAGCCTGATGAATCAATCGCATGAAGGTTTGCGCCGTTTTTTTGAGGTAAGCTGCAAGGAGTTAGACTTAATAGTTGATGCCGCCCAGGCATTTCGGGGAGTTTTAGGAGCACGGATGACCGGAGCGGGTTTTGGCGGCTGCGTGGTTGCCCTTGTTCACAGAGAACGTGTCTATAAGCTGCAGGAACGTATCCTGGAGAAAGCCCGGGTTACTTCAATTAATGAGCCGCATTTCTACATTACCGGTCCCGCCGATGGCTTAAAAGTAACCGAGGTGTTCACTATGGGCA
>SKZS01000198.1 GCA_007127255.1 Syntrophomonadaceae bacterium
CTTCCGGGTCCGGTTCTACTTCCGGGTCCGGTTCTACTTCCGGGTCCGGTTCTACTTCCGGATCGGGTTCTAAATCAGGTATTGGTTCAGGTTCAGGATCCTCCGGTTCAGGAGTTATCGGACCGGGAAGCGTTAGCTGGGAACGCCTTTCGACAGTAATTCCAAACACAGCTTCGATAATTTCTACCCGCTCCTGCTCATCAATTACCAGGTACCAGATATTCTGCCCATTCCTCTCTGACAGCTGACCGCGTCCGCCAAATACAAAGGATTCAATTTCCGAAGGGTTAACCCGCAAGCCCAGCATGCCAATTAAACCCATTTGAGGCAAATTCAATTCGGTTTCAACATTATTTGCAACAGCGCTGTAAAGGCGGGGAATTTTGATTATTCCTTCGAACCCCCTGAGTTGATCAAAGAGGGCGATCATGATCTGCTGCTGCCGCTCTGTCCTGCCCCTTTCGCCACCCTGGTAACCGGCACGGTTACGGACATAATGCATAAATTTTTCACCATCTAACAGCTGGTGACCTTCCTCAACCAGGAGTCTTCCACGACCAAAACTGGATCGCACATCAAACTCAACATCGTAATAAATACCGCCGATGCTGTCAACAATATCTGCAGCACCACCCATATCAATACTGATAAAACCATGCAGGGGCACGCCGCCCAAAAAATTACGAATAGTGAGCAGGGTTGTCTTGAGACCACTTTTATGCGGGTCTTCTCCTTCAGCTGCGCGGTAATAGCCATACATATAGGAATGATTTATCTTGTCATATATATCTGTTCCATATATCTGGACATAACTATCACGGGGAATATTAACCAGCTTGACTTCAGCTTCACGCAGATTGATAGCGGCAATCATAATCGTATCGGGGCGATAAATACCGTCTTTTTCATCCCGAGAGCCAGGACGATCAAAACCAAGCAAAACAATATTTACGGTTTCTCCTTCAGGAACAGGCCCTATCTGCTCTTTCGACACTGAAGCTGTCACTTCGCCGGATGCAGCAAACAATAGTTCAGGATAGTAAGTGAAAAATACTCCGGCTGTTACTAATATTAATATTACTGCTGCGAACAGTTTAAGGGTAAAGTAACTGCGTTTTCTTTTTTTCACCCTGCTCATTTTCATTCCCGCCTTTAGGTTTCTTAAATAAACTACTTTCAGCAACTGTCAAAAACGCCTCTAAAACTTTCCGGCCAAAATATTTTTCCTCAAACCGGGGTTAAATTTTTCTATGGCGTAGCGCAGCATGGTGCGCGGCATTTCTTGATAGTGCCTTTTTATAAACTCATATTCTATGTCAAAATCACGGTTGCCAATCTCTCTTAGCATCCATCCGACTGCTTTATGGATCAAATCATGTTCGTGGTCAAGCATCATCTCAGCGAGCGTTAAAGTATCATTGTAATCATTGTTACGGATAAAATGCATGGTAGTGATCACGGCAATCCGTTCCTGCCAAAGTTTCCCTGAACCAGCCATCCTGTAAAGCAGGCTTCGCTCTTTTTCGAAAAGATACGGCCCCAGTATTTTATATGCTGATGAATCAACCAGGTCCCAGTTATTGATCGATGAAAGGTTATTCAAATAAATACTGACTATTTTTTCACGTTCGGCCTCCGATCTTGCTTTTTCATATTTTAGAACAAGAATAAAAATAGCGGTTAGACGGCATTCGTGGACCGGGTCACGAATCAGCATGTCTAAATCATTTAATGAGACACTTTTACAGTATTTGCGGGCAACCTTACGCTGGTTGGGAACGGCAACCCCGATGAACTGGTCTCCTTCTCCATAACCACCCGGAAAAGCCTGAAAAAATTTAGGTAAAAAGGCTGCCTTCTCAGCATCAGCATATTTTTTTAAATCCTGCCTGATGGCATCCGGTTGGTTCATCATACTTCCCTTCTTCTTTCAAACAGTTTAATTATATCATTCCGCAAGGCATCCCGTTACTAGATTATTGTCGGGGTTATCAACCTTTTAATCGGCATACTCCAGTGTATCTTAGGAAACAACTGCCACCAACCATCTAAGCATACTGTCAGGACTGCTATGATGAGAAAAGAAGAATCCTTAAAAGATATAATTAATCCGTTCCGTTTTCCACAAGCTTGTTTTGCAGGGCATAGATGGCAAGCTGGGTACGATCACGCAAATATAATTTTTCCAGCAGGTGGGTTACATGTGTCTTAACTGTCCTTTCACTAATAAAAAGCTGCTCCCCTATTTCCCTGTTGCCAAGGCCACTGGCAATCAATCTAAGAACTTCCATTTCCCTCGGACTGATCTGATCGGATCTGCTTTTTTCTTTTTTTCCACTGCTAACCTCTTGCATTATCCTTGCCGTGGCCAGGGGGTGAATAGTTGATTTTCCTTCTGCAGCATCTCGAATGGCAGTTGAAAGATCTTCAGCTGATACATCTTTGAGTAAATAAGAAAGAGCACCCGCCTTGACCGCCGGAAGCACCAGGTCATCTTCAGCCTTGCTGGTCAGAACTATAACTTTTGATTCAGGACTGGCTGACAGGCACAGTTTTGTTCCTTCCACGCCATCTGTTCCAGGCATAATCAGATCCATAAGTATAACAACAGGTTTAATTTTCCCGGCCAGTTCGGCTGCCGCTCTGCCATCCTCTGCTTCTCCGACAACTTTAATATCTTCTTCGGTTTCAAGGTAATACTTCAAACCCTCGCGAACCATGCCATGATCATCAACCAGCAAAACAGAAATCATCTTCTTTCTCCCCCTTCACATTTCAAAGGAATTAAAACTGTAATTGCTGTCCCCCGGCCGGGAGAGCTTTCGATGCTTAAACTGCCGCCAAGGCCCTCTGCCCTCTCGCGGATACCGGAAAGACCCACTGCTGTAGGTCGTGTTTTGCCCCGGGGGTCAAAACCGATACCATCATCGACAATTTTTAACCTAACCTGAGACTTTTCCAGGATAAGCAATACCTCAATATGTTCTGCGGAAGCATGCTTGCTGATATTATTCAAAGACTCCTGCGCAATACGGAAGAGGCTTTCCCCAACCATGGCTGCCGGGCGAACCGAGATATCAATACGATCAGTTAGAACAAGGTTTTCCCGTTCTGCCACATTACTTACATACTCTTTAAGGGCTGCTCCCAAACCCTCCTGCTCAAGGGTAATCGGCCTGATCTCTAAAATAAGTTCCCGGATTTGTTTGTGCGCCTGGCCGGCCAATTCTTCAAGAGCACTTACTTCGGGCTGTAGTAAAGCAGCCTCGCCTCCTGCCTGCTCAAGGCGTCGCTTAACTGCCGCGGTGCGCATGGCCAAAACAAATAACTGCTGGTTTACGGTGTCATGCAGATCGCGGGCAAAGCGCATCCGTTCTTCCAGGGCAGCGCCCCGCCCTGCTTCTTCACCTAACAGCCTATTTTTTTCAGCCAGTTCCCCCAAAGAACCGACTGCTGTTTCAAGCTGAACAGCCATCTGGTTAAACTGCTCCTCCAGCCAGCCGACCTCATCATCAGGACCCGGTTCAAGCCTGGCCAGGTAATCACCACGAGCTATCCGGCCTGCCATCCGGCCGGCTTCCCACAATCTCAATTTGAAAGACCGGGCAATCATTGAACCGACAACTGCACCAATCAAACCAATCAACAAACCGGCCCCGAGGCCTAAACTTAAAGCAGAATAACCGGATAAGTCGAAATATAACCCAGCCAGATATGCTGTCAGGGCCGCAAGTGTACTTCCGACCCCGACAGCAAGAAATATTACAGCCAGGCGCCATTGTAGGCCAAAACTGCGCTCATGGCTCACTGCGATCCCCCCGGAATAGCCGGCATATACTGCACATTTAAATCTCCAATGCCAAGCCTTGCTTCTATATGCAAAGTGGCTTCTGAACCCTCAGCTTCAACTACCCTGTTTAAAGCAAGACCCGAAAAACCGGAACGTGTTTCACCAAAAAGATCCAGCTCACCGATACCAACAGAGGTTTCAATTTCAAGATTAACCCCATCGGGTACCCTTATCGTTGCTTCCCCGATCCCGACCTTTACAAATATTTTATGCGTCCCGGCTTTAATATTGGCCGTTGTCAGGTCGATGACCACGTCACCGATACCATGGTAAAAATCATGATTTTTATCAAGAACCCAGGGAGCCCGACCATGGTAGAGGTCGCCTATGTGGCGCATTTGCGAACAAGATTGCCGGCTTTTATCATCGGATCCGGGACCCATTCCACACCAGCTTAAAAAACCGGCCCTGTCGCCAAATAATATTGAGAGACCGATCGCAACCAGCAAAAGGGGCCAACCGTAACGGGCTATATCACTGCCGGTTAAAACGGTAATACCGGCATTGGAAAGAATTCCAAACAAACCGATTCCACCAACCCACATGCCGAGGGCCAGCGTAAACCAGGATATCAAACCAAAGCCAATGCTTTCCCAAAGTATGGCTATCCCCAGTAACAACAGGACAACTGGCCAGAATGATAACCCAAAGTCATAAACCCCTGTTACCTGCAGTAAAACCAGTAAACCAAGAACCAGTAATAACAAACCCCACAAACGCCGTTTCATCTTCTTAACCTCTTTTCTGTTCAACTCGCAGTGAGCACCCGAAGCCACCGCTGTTGATAAAAGAATACCACTGCCCTCTCTTCAGCCATAGGATCTTCAGGCTGATCTTGATCTAGTTCTTAAGTATGATTTTAGCAAATGGGAGGGGTAATATAATTCAAATCAATACGTATTGATTTTATTAAAAGGGAAGAAGCGCAGAATTACCCGGCCCTGTACATTTCTGACCGGCACCGGCCCTATATGCCTGCTGTCACTACTCCTGTTGCGGTTGTCCCCCAGGACATAGATATGACCTGCAGGGATTTCAACTGGCTCAAAACCGTTGTTCATTCCGCCTCTAATGTATTTTTCGACCAGTTCTTCGCCGTTACGATGTATTTTTCCGTCCTTGAATTCAATTTTGTCTCCCGGCAAACCAATGACCCGTTTAACCCAGAGATGCTCATCAGTCTCCCCGAATAAAATCGAGATTACCGGGCTTTCATTAAAACGATCCAATAAGGTCCTTTCCCGATCAACCCTGCTGTCAATGATCACAATATCTCCATGGTCGGGAGCAGCCCCAATAATATAAGGTGTTAAAAATACCATGACCCGATTACCCTGCGGGTCAAAGGTTGGCTGCATGGAAACATCATTGATATCGTAAGTCTGGATAACCATGGTACTGATCAACAGGGTCAGCAGGACAACCAGGATGATCTGTTTAGCCCATGAGAACACTGCTCCAGTTTTGCTCTTTTCGCTCATTTGAAATAACTCCTCACTAACTCTGAATAACTTATATGATTATAACATCCCATCCTCTATAATGTTAGATCTTGTTCAGAGAGCAAACAAACTAATACCGATACAAGCTCATTTTTATGGTAAAATTACAGGTGTGTTTTATAAACCCGGAGTATTTACTTGCGAAGGAGGCTCTCATGGAAAAATTATTTTACCCTGAGTCAATAGTTATTATCGGTTTATCATCAAAACCGACCAATATCCCCCGGTTAACCCTGGAAAATTTACTGCGCTGGGGCTACCGGGGCAGAATCTTCGGTGTAAATGAAAGAAGCGATGATGTTCATGTAGACGGAATCAGAATGTATAAAAACATCGAGGACCTGCCGGAAATACCCGACCTTGCTTATTGTATGATTCCAGCCCAGCTTATACCACAGATCATGGATCGCTGTGGCAGGTTCGGGATCAGAAGAATGGCTATTCCTTCAGGAGGCTTTTCCGAATACAGCGAAGAAGGCCGTGAGCTAGCCGACAAACTACTTGTTACAGCAAGGAAATACGGAATCCGCTTTGTCGGACCGAACAGCGTAACTGTAGCCAATACTGACAATGGGCTCTGCCTTCCTTTTGTCGCCCTGCATAAAGCCCCAAAAGGGGAAATGTCAATCATTTCCCAGAGCGGCGGGGTGGCCTTAACCATGTTGAATTACCTCTTTGATGAAAAAATTGGTTTAGCAAAATTTGCCAGTATCGGAAACAAGTTAGACTTAGATGAAGTCGATTTTTTAGAATACTACGGCAATGATCCGCAAACAAAAATTATCTGCCTGTACCTGGAGAGTATCGACCGCGGCAAAAAATTTATCGAAACAGCCAGGAAAATTGATAAGCCAATTGTTGTTTATAAGGCGAATACCACCAGCGCCGGTAAAAAAGCAGCAATGAGCCACACTGCAGCATTAAGCAGCGACGAAGATATCATTGACTCGGCTTTCGAAGAAGCCGGGGTTATCCGTATCAACAATTTCCTTGATTTTCTGGAGGTTGCCAAGGCCTTTCAACTGCCGCCGATGAAAGGAAGGCGAATTATGGTAATGAGCCCCGCAGGGGGTTTTGCCGTCCTGAGTGCCGATCTTTGTGAAAATGCCGGCTTTAAGTTTGCCGACATGGGCTGCGAATTCTACGACAGTTTGAAGCAATTCAGTAATGCAGGAGTGATCAATTTTTCCAATCCCCTTGATATGGGCGACATTTACGATCCTCAGCTTACTGCCCATGTTCTTTACTCGGTCATGCATTCGGAACAAGTCGATGGAGCACTCTATATCAGCCAGCGGCCGCAGATGCCCCAGGGTGAAAACATATTTCAAAAAATGTTTTTAGCCGACCTGTCAAAAGAAGCCTGGGGTTCGATTCTTTCAGCAGGAAAACCACTGGGGGTCTGTCTCTTCGGGCCGACACGCATGATCCAGCAGACCAAGCGCTATGTTGAATTCCCAATTTTTAACAGCCCGGAAGAAATGGTCTCTGCCCTGGCTTTACAGATGCAGTACTACGAAAACAAAAACACTCTTCGAGAACAAAAAACGATAACTCCTCCTGGTGGTATTGACAACACTGCCGCCAGGCGTTGGATGCAGGACAAACAGGGTGACTACGGTGAAGAAGCCCTTGAGCTGCTTAAAACTTACGGTATTGAAACAGTACCCTCAAGAATCGGGGTTGACGAAGATGAAGCTGCTGCCCATGCCCTGGAACTGGGATTCCCGGTTGTTATGAAAGTAATTTCACCCGACGCCCTGCATAAATCAGATGCGGGTGGTGTTCTTTTGAACCTGCAAAACGAAGAACAGGTCCGGGAAGGGTTTAATATAATACGGCAAAACCTTTTGCAGTATAACAGGGATGCCTTGTTTTGCGGGGTTCGCATCCAAAAAATGGCCCCTGATGGATATGACATGTTTGTAGGCGGAAACCAGGATCCCTCTTTCGGCCCGGTAGTCTACTTTGGCATGGGAGGCATCTTTATAGAAACATTTAAAGATGTAGCCAATATTATCTGCCCGGCCCGGGAAGAAAAGGTTTATAAGCGCCTGCAAAAACTTAAATCTTCAGAGATGCTTGATGGTTCCCGCGGGCAGAACAGGGGTGATAAAGATGCTTTTGTCGACCTGGTGCTGCGAACATCTCACCTTCTGGCAGACTTCCCCGGCATTAGTGAACTCGATATTAACCCGGTACGGGTTTTCCCCGAGACTAAAGGAGTAATGGCCCTTGATGCCAGAGTTCGCCTGACAGTTTAGCTGCGTTTATTCCTGATCAGGCCGGAACAGGGGATAATTTCAACGCCTTTATTTTCAATGCCGTCCAGAAGCAGATTCATACCAAGAGAATCGCTGGCAATATGTCCGGCAATGATAACATTAATATGACTTTTTTCCGCCTTCTTACGGTGCTTATCACTCATATGCATACCGACAATGGTTCCAATGCCGGCCTGTGATAATTTAGCGTATGCATTTTCTGAACCACTGGTCCCGCCGGTCATATCGACCAGGATTTTTCCGGCACGACGCTCCTTGCTGCCGAGCACAACTTCAGGACCGGCACTATGTTTTGCTGCATGAGCATATTCGGGAATATTTTTCAAAAGCTTAAGAATATCTCCCAGTGTTCGCGGTTCTTCGCTGTCAAATAAATCCTGCAAAAAAAATGTAACCTGGTTGTCAGCTACAGTATGCGCACTGAGCATGGCAATTTCCAGAAGTCTCGCCGCATCAATAGCCCGATTATGGTTAATTGGCATTAGACCGCGTTTTACTTCACTGATCCGCGAAGCCATTATAGATTCAGCCACGTTTATCGGAACACCGTAGCGGGCCATTATATCTTCCTGCAGGTGCATAACGTCATGCAGCCTGGCCAGTGCCTTGCCTTCCGGATGATGTGCCATAATCAAATTGACCGGTTTCCCTTTCTCACCCAACCGGTCGGCAAGCATAACCTCTCCAACTTCAATATCGACCCCGACCATCAAACGTTCCACTTCTGCCTCGGGATCACCGTATAAAATACGCGTATCGCTATAAGGGTTCGTTAAAGACTCCCTGTCAAATTCCTCCTTCTCTTCTGCTTTAAGATCATCATACTGTTTTTGTACCTTTTCCAGGGCTTCTTTTACTCCTTCGGGCTTGCGGGGGTCTTTTTCAATCCCCTGTGCTACAACATAGTCGTATATTTCTTTAATTTTCAAAGTGTTATTCTCTCCTTCTCTTAATTTGAATAATAGTATAGCCATACCTGTAAAACCTATATTATATAAAATATTACAAAATGGCAAACACACCGACCTTTGCCTAACAACACTGAGCTTTGACAGTTATCTGTGAAAGCAGGATTTTAGCAAAACGAACAAGAAGATTTAGTAATAAACTGACCTGGTAACAAAGTTTTTCAAAACGCACCCGGATAAACTCTCTTCGCCAGTCCTGCTTGAGGATCAAGCACTTTTGCAGCAGCACAAATGGGTTCCAGCCAGTTTTAATATAAGCGCTTGAGGAGGTTTGACAGATGAATTACGGAGACGACTTTCAACGTTTAAGTAAATACAACCGGGAAAAACTGGGTGGAAGGTCCCTGGACTGGAACCGTAAGCCTGACCAGTATAAAACATATCCACCAGAGCTGGAAAAGTTTGAACTTGAAAAGCCTGACCGAACAGGAGGAGACCCGCTTTATTCTCTGCTGCAGCAGAGACGTTCAGAACGTAATTTTAAGGAAACCACTATTTCAAAGCGCAAACTGTCCCAGGTTCTCTGGGCCGCCCAGGGGATTACCCTGAGCACAGATTATCACCAGTTTCGCACTGCTCCTTCTGCCGGGGGACTTTTTCCGATTGAAACTTACTGTGTCATTAATAACGTAAAAGATTTAAACCCGGGAGTATACCATTACCAGGTCCCCATACATGCGCTGGTCCTGCTTAAAGAAGGAAGCTTCGGACTGGATCTGGCCAGGGCTGCCCTCGGCCAGAAAATGCTGCGCGATGCTTCTTTTAACCTGGTCTGGAGTGCAATGATTGATCGCTCCAAGTGGAAGTACGAGCAGAGAGCATACCGTTACATTTATCTTGATGCCGGACACATCGCGCAAAACACCGCCCTTGCTGCCGTATCATGCGGGCTCGGCTCATGCCAGGTGGGAGCCTTTTTTGATCATGAAATAGATGAAATAATCGGGGTAGACGGAGAAAATGAATTCGCTATTTACATGTCGGCAGTAGGAGAACCGCGATAAAGTA
>SKZS01000125.1 GCA_007127255.1 Syntrophomonadaceae bacterium
GGTCCAAAGATATATACCTCGTGACCAAGGGTGGTAAACTCGCGTGAGAAAAGCTCTATTGATCTGACCACTCCACTGGTATAGGGACGAAAACTGTCTGTAAAGATGCCGATTTTCAAGTGTCGATCCTCCCTGTGTCGAATTGGACCAAAGAAATATTTATAATTCATATTTGCTTTTTACACGTGGCTAATTTTCGTTGGCCCTGTCAAAGTACCTTTCAGAAATGGCCAGGGCTTTTTCCATGTCAGACGGATGTCCGTACCTTTCAATTACCTCGGTACTGGTTTCATAGATATCTTTAAATCTATCCACCCGGGATTCGCTAAGCTTATAGTCTTCAGGTGAAGCGCTAAATATATCTGAAAGCAGAAGGACGCGGTGCTGCCAACCGCGGTGGGTCCAGCTTATTTCGTAATCGACACCGCTGATCCAGGCTTCACCGGTATCATAGTTCTTAGTTAAATCTATATCCAACAGCAGGCTAAATTCATTGTAGATAGAATTATGACCGTCTCCTTCGTATTGATGGGTGAGAAAACTCCCCTGGGAATAAACAGCAAGCGTTGCCCGCTGCGAACCGTCCGCAGTTTCATTAAAAAACCATTCGATCGGTTGAATCCACTTTGGGTGTCCTCCTATGATCAAGTCGGCTCCGGCAGCTGCCATTTCCTCTGCTGCCCGGCGAAGGCTTTGCGGTTGCGGTTCATGTGAGTGCTCGGCGCCCCAGTGTGGGAATACCGCTACCAGGTCGGCTCCATGCTCAAGGGCTGTTCGTATATCCTCAAGAACAGGTTCGATGTCTTCAAAATAAGGAGCGTGGTTTACGCAGTATTCGTGCCCTTCGGGGACGGGAATATAATTGGTGCTGTACGTGTAACCGATAAAGGCAATATTTATCCCATCTTTTTCAATAATCAGGGGTTTGTCGCGCTCTTCGCTACTTTTGTAGGCTCCAAATGTTTCTGCACCCAGACCTCGTATATGATCGATTGTTACCATCAGGCCTTCATATCCGCGGTCCAGGGCGTGATTATTGGCAAGGGTAAATATATCAATGCCCGCATCATAGAGAGCCTCAGATAACTCCTGGGGTGAATTAAAATAAGGCCAACCAGTATAACCACTGTGATTTGCGTAACTAATATCCGGGCCGGCCTGGGCCACCTCGAGATCTCCAACTACCAGGTCGGCATTTTTCAGGTAAGGAGCAATTAACTCAAAACTGGGCCTGAAGTCGTATTTATCTTCCCCGATCTTAGCCTGGCTTATTTGTGTTTCAGTAGCCATTATATTGCCTGTAGTAATCAGTTTGACCGTGCGAAGATCCGGTTCCTTTTCTTCTTCAGCCTGGGCAGCGGCTTTTTCGTGATCATCAAGTTCCGGGCCTTCTTTATCAGCGGCCGGTTCACCACTGTCTAAAGTCAAAAACAACTCAGGAGGATAAAAATCACCTGTTATTGTTCCGAGATAAAAAGAAAATGATACCAGTATTATTAAAAGGGCAATATATAAAATGCGCATTTACATTTCACCATCCTGTTAGTTCACTGCTATAATTATAACATTTTGTACAAATGAAGTGATATATAATATTTGGAGTAATAATAGAATGGTATTACCATTTAAAAAACCAGAGGAGAGAGGAGTACAGCCATGGCCATTTTGCACCATCATCTCCTTCAACATTGAATCCGGGTGACTCCGCCGTGTAACCCCCGATTTCCGGATGAGGCCCCAGGAGCAAGTATTTGCCTTTACCGTAACGGCCGGCAATAACAGCCGGTTTATCATTTTTTGCGTAAGTGGCCAGTACCTCGTAATCATCTAAATCTTTATAAGGCTCAAAATAGGGGCCGTCAAAATAATAGAAATCAAGAGAACGACTAAAACTGTCATTGGCCGGATGCTGTGGCTCCAGGATAAAAGTGGCAGCCTCGCCCCAGCCAATAAGGCCTGATAACGGACCAATACCCTTTCCATCAAAAAGACTGAGCGGGTATTGATAATCGCTCCCCTGCCAGCGCAGTATATCGGAAGCGTAGTATGCGCCGGCACAGCTGCCGATAAAGGAACCGCCCTCTGCTATAAAATTCAAGATGTTGTCGTGATCTGATATATAGTTCTTATATTCGGCCGCAAAACCGCCTGGAAAGAGGATTACATCGAAATGTCGTCCCAGGTCCAGTGAAACCGCGTCTTGCTCGTCGAATGAGCCATATTCAATATCGTAATGATTGAAAAAGTTTTCATAGGCTGACCTACTGATTTCCCAGCTGCCCCGGCCGTCGTAAATACCGACACGCTTTAATGTGTCTTTTGATTTTTCATTGATTAATTGTTCCGCGTTGCCATCCGATTGATTGATATTACTATCACCATCGGGGTATGGCCCGGTATTTTCTGTTTGCTCCTGTTCTCCGGCAATATTTTCGGGAAGATCGGATCTGGTTATAGTATTGCAGGAAGCAAAAAAGAGGAGGGAGGCCAATACAATCAACGGTACAAACGTTCTGTATGTTTTAAATTTAAAATATCTCACCGTGTAATAGTTCCTCCGCGAAACTCCGCAGTAATCTGTTACCATCTATAATATCTATTAACAATTATAGCAGTTATAAAAGGTTTTAGATAGAATGAAGGGATAGACAGCGAAATGAACTCTATTTGAAGGCTGGCGGTAATAAAAAAATAAGCCTCCCTTTTCTTGTTAACATAAGATGTATTATCGGAAGTTACCTTTCCTTTTTTAAATTTCTATTGATCCTCCACTCTTTAAATGTTCCTCTTCCAATGTTCAATGATATCTTTAAATTTAATTCCGCATTTAGGGCAATTTGTCTTGTATCTAAGTATGTAGCTGCAGTTGCTGCACTTTATTGCCGGTATCTTTATGCTCAGCGATTCAATATCCTGTTCGCTGCTGTCAAATGATATCTCTGTCTTCAGCGGAATTTTTATCTCTTCCTCATTTGAGGTCATTTTTACAGCGTTCTTTTTAGTATCTGCTACAGCTTCCTCTTTTACATATGCTTCTGTTTGTAAATATTTTTTGCCATCTTCCAGCTCTTTTCTTGCAATTGACTCGTAATTACTGTATTGTTCTTCGTTGTTGCTGTGATTTTTAATTATTCTGTCTGATACAGACATGCTCTGCTGAATATTTGCTGCGGGCATTCCGCTGCACCGGTTTTTGATTTCATAATTAAAATTTTCTGTTTCATCTCCGAACATATGTTTCACATAGGCCTGGGTAGCAGCAAAATGACTGTGTCCCAGGGCAAGCTGCAGCAAATTTATATCCCTTGTAGTCCTTAAGAACTCTATGGCAAAAGTGTATCTAAGCAGGTGTGGATAAACATCTTTTTGAATTCCTGCTTTTCTGGCCAAACGTTTGACCATCTCCCTTATATAACGATCCTTTAACTGGCTGCCATCAAGGGTCGTAAATACATAACTGCTATCGCTAGGCTTTAAACTAGACCATCTTTCCAGGTAAGATAATTCCGGCTCCTCCAAAAGAAGTTTTCTTTCCCTGGCCGCTCCGCTCTTTTCTATATGTATAGACCCTTTCTCCCAATCTATATCTTCATTCTTTAAATTTATAATTTCACTGACCCGTAGACCTACTTTTAACATTAAATTAATTATAGAGAGATTGCGAATACCGGTAGGCACCCTGGGATTAGGTTGCTTTAGCAGAACAAGCTGTTCATGGCTGTTTAGCGCACAATGAACCCGTTTAACCGCACTCATAATCCACCATCCATATAATACCTTTATTTAATTAAACGGAACTATATAGGCAAATAACGGAATTATATATATATTCTGACCTATATTTACTTTTATGTCAAGCTTTCAATTCTATGCCCTTGAAATCATATTATCGCAATATTTTAAGCTTTTTTTATTCACGGCGATACTTGACAAGTTAATTATGATCAGTTAATCTTACATTTAGTTAAATACATATCAAAAAGCAATGATCGGAACCAGTAACAGTATAGGTTATACTCAGAGAGCCGTCACCTGGTGTAAGGCGGCATGATCGATACTGAGAACTCATCCGCTAGCTGCCAACCGAAAATGGCTTAAATAAGCCAGGATTAGGCTTGGACGGAGACTTCCGTTATTTAAAGAGTGGGCGGTAGAAGTCATGCTGCCAAGAAGAGTGGTACCACGGAAAAAATCTTTCGTCTCTTAGGCGGAAGTATTTTTTTATCTACCTCCCTTCTCCCAACCCTGGCTGGAAGTTAAAATCAGATTGAACGGAGTGAATGAGAGTTGAATGATAAAAAAAACGCGGAAAAGATTTATCTGTTTGACAGCACTCTGCGAGACGGTGAACAAACGCCGGGCGCACGTCTGAACTATGAAGAAAAGCTTGAAGTAGCCAGGCAGCTGGCTCGCCTTGGTGTCGACATTATTGAAGCCGGCTTCCCGGTATCTTCACCGGGTGAAAAAAGAGCAGTCCAGGATATTGCCAGATTGGTAAAAGGTCCCGTTATATGCGGCCTGGCCAGGGCCATTAAGGGCGATATAGATACAGCCTGGGAAGCCGTGCGGGAAGCGGAACAGCCTCGATTGCACGTTTTCCTGGGTGCTTCCGATATCCACATGAAGCATAAACTTAACAAGGATCCGCAAACACTATTAGAACAGGGTGTTGAAGCAGTCAAATATGCCTCCCAGTATACCAGTGATATCGAATATTCTCCTGAGGATGCCACCCGGGCCCGTGAAGAATACCTTTATGAACTCCTTGAAGCAGTTATCAAGGCCGGAGCGACAACTATTAACATTCCTGATACAGTTGGTTACACGGTCCCTGAAGAATTCGGGGCATTAATCAGGCGGTTAAAAGAAAATGTCACCGGTATGGATAAGGTAGTTCTCAGCGTTCACTGCCATAATGATCTGGGTCTGGCTGTGGCAAACTCACTTGAAGCAGTGAAGAACGGCGCCCGTCAGATTGAATGCAACATTAATGGTATCGGAGAACGGGCAGGCAATGCAGCCCTTGAAGAAATTGCCGTGGCCCTGCGGATCAGACAAAACCATTTCCCTTATTATACGGATCTCAATTTTTCGGAAATCTACAGGACCAGCCGACTGGTCAGCAAACTGACCAGCATTTCAGTTCCCGTCAATAAGGCCGTAGTAGGTCTCAATGCCTTTGCCCATTCTTCGGGTATCCACCAGGACGGTATTTTAAAAAACAAGGAAACTTACGAGATAATAGATGCAGAACTAATCGGCGGAAAAGCAGCCCAGATGTGCCTGACAGCCCGCAGCGGGAGACATGCCGTTATGGATCAACTTAATAAAATGCACTTTTCCCTGACCCCGGAGCAGCTGGAAATTATATACGGGCATTTTGTTGAACTGGCCGATAAAAAGAAAGAAGTCTATCCCGAAGACCTGGAAGCGCTTGTATTAGATCACCTCTCCTTTACCGAACCGCGATACCGGCTTGATTACCTGCAGACAATCAGTGGAAGTACGAGTATCCCTGCAGCAATTGTTCGCCTTAAGAGAGAAGATGATAGCACTACTGAAGAAGTTGCGGTTGGAGCAGGCCCTATTGATGCCGCCTATAACGCTATTAACAAGATAACCGGACTGAGTATCGGACTGGACAAATACAGACTTAATGCAGTAACCCATGGTCGTGATGCGCTGGGTGAAGTCCAGGTAGAAATGTCATACCAGGATCGCTCTATTACCGGTCGCGGAACCAGTACCGATATTATCGAAGCCAGCGTCAAGGCTTACCTGAATGGTTTAAATAAGCTGCTGCGCCTAAACGGTTACGGCGAAAACAGCTAATTATTACCAAAATCAAGCTGGCAGGAATTATTATTACTTCCTGATCGTTATGATCGTTAGGCAAACAGAAGTTTTGTTTTTAAGCCAATTGTGGTATAATTATGAATAATTGTTTTTAGAGGGGTGAAATTTTGGAGCCGCTAACAGGTAAACAAAAAAGAGTCCTCGATTTTATTGAGCAGGAAGTGGCCAGTTGTAATTATCCTCCTTCGGTAAGAGAGATTTGCAAAGCGCTTAACATTAGATCAACTGCTACGGTACACAGCTACCTTGACATTCTTCAGGAAAAAGGTTACATCTCGAGAATGGCTACAAAGCCCCGGGCAATTAAGATATTAAAAAATGCCGGGAATATCCCTGATTTGAAATGTTCCTTTGCTCCCCTGATTGGCAGAATCACTGCCGGTCAACCAATACTCGCTGCTGAAAACCGGGAAGGGTATTTCCCGATTCCGGAACATTTGTCAACAGGTGAAGACTGTTTTGTTTTGAAGGTTTCCGGAGACAGTATGACCGGAGCAGGTATTAATGACGGGGATTATGTTATTATCAGGCAGCAGTCCACGGCTGAAAACGGTGAAATTGTTGCTGCCCTACTGGATGACGAGGCTACTGTAAAACGTTTCTACCGCAAGGATGACAGCTATCGTCTCCAGCCCGAAAATGATGCTTACGATCCTTTACATGTCGATGAAGTTCAAATACTGGGTAAAGTAATCGGCTTGTTCCGCAGGGTTTAGAAAGAAATGTAATCATATCCCAGTTATGATTCTTTTCTTGACATAGAAATATACGTTGTCAGCTTTTTTGCAAGTTCAGGTTCAACAACTGCAGCTATTTCTATATGATCCGGCCTGTATTGAATACTATGAATTTCACCCTGTTCCTGCAGCTCGGCATATAGCTTCCCTTCACTGTAGGGCAGATATATCTTTATATTAAATCGCTGCTTATTTAAAAATGCAGCGATTTTCTCTTTTAAAGCACCCAGCCCTTCCCCTTTACGTGCCGATACAAAGGAAGCAGCTGGGAATTCCCGGGTCAGATATGACTGATCATAATAATCAAGAGGCTGGTCAATCTTGTTAAAAACAAGAAATTCCCGTAAATAATACCCGGGGTCTATTTTTGCGAGGTGTTCACGTACAACCTTAATCTGGTTCAAGTGATCAGGATGACTGATATCTACGACATGGACAAGAACATCAGCAGCAGCTATTTCCTCAAGTGTAGCCTGAAAAGCAGTGATCAGTTGGTGGGGAAGCTTTTCAATAAAACCTACTGTATCTGTAAATAAAACTTCTTTTCCTCCATCGACAGACCCGCGTCTCACCATAGGATCAAGTGTAGCAAAAACCTTATCCTCAGTATAAAGCTCAGAACCGGTCAGGGCGTTTAGCAAAGTTGATTTTCCTGCATTTGTATAACCAACCAGGCTTATTACGTTAAAGCGATTCCTTTTACGCCGCTGCCTGTGCAGAAGCCTTTGTTTTCTTATCGATGCAATTTCCTTTTTGAGATCGCTTATCTTACGGCGTATTACCCTGCGGTCAACTTCAAGCTGGGTCTCTCCGGGACCTCTTGTTCCTATACCGCCTCCCAAACGTGACAACTGGTTGCCCAGACCAATTAAACGAGGCAGTAGATACTGCAGCTGGGCCAGTTCAACCTGCAGCTTGCCTTCACGGGAAAGTGCGCGGCGAGCAAAAATATCAAGAATAAGCGCGGTCCGATCGATCACCTTAACCTCTAAGTATCTGTCCAGGTTACGAATCTGTGACGGCGATAATTCCTCGTTAAAGATAACCATATCAACGTCATGGATTTTAACCATGGCAGAGAGCTCTTCAGCTTTGCCTCTGCCAATATAGTAAGCTCTATCAGGTGATTCCCTGTTTTGAATAATTCTATCGACTACTACAGCTCCGGCAGTGTCAGCAAGCAGGTCCAATTCTTCCATTGAATTGTCTGTATTCTGATCCATTCTGCCTGTATTCAATCCAACTAAAATTGCTTTTTCCTTTTTAGGCATCATTCACCCCCTCTCTACTCGTACAAGAACCACTGCTGAAAAAAAGACACTAATTTATAGTGTCTTTTTTCATGGATATAATTGTATCTTTATTCTGTTTTTGCTTCGGCAGTCTCATCTCCGGAGCTCTCAATATCCATTGCCCTCAGGTTAATGTTACGCATGGGAATAATGGTAGAAACAGCATGCTTATAAATAAGCTGCTGCTTACCTTCTACTTCCAGCAGCAGGGTAAAATTATCGAAACTGCGAACAACCCCCTTTATTTGGTACCCATTTACTAAAAACACCGTGGTTAGCATATTTTCTTTGCGAGCCTGGTTAAGAAAAGTATCCTGTAAATTGATTGCGCCTTTCATCTATCTGGCTCCCTTCGTTTCTGTTACCTTCAGGGGTTATTATTCGCCCGTCAGGGGGTTATTTCCTTCACTTTCAAATAAATATTTTCTGCAATATCGTAAAAAGACGACATATTATTTATTTCTATCCATTCTATCTCTTTTTCCCTGCGAAACCAGGTTAATTGACGCTTGGCGTAATTACGGGTCTGCTTCTTTATTTCAGCAACCGTTTTTTCCCAATTCATACTACCCTGTAAATAACTCAATAACTGTCGGTAGCCTAAAATCTGCATGCCGGGACAATCTTGATTATAGCCCCGTTCCAAGAGACTTTCGGCTTCTCCCAGGAAACCTTTTTTTAACATGAGATCTACGCGTTGTTCGATTTTTTCATAAAGAGCATCCCGTTCCATATGCAGGGCATAAAATATTAGCCTGTATGGCGAATCGGACCGCCCGGTCATAGCCTCCTGCCCGGAAATCGGTTTGCCATCCTGTTCATATACTTCCAGCGCCCTGACAATCCTTTTCCTGTCACGCGGATGGATTTTAGTTGCCGCCTGCGGATCAACAGTCTTTAAGCGGCGATAAAGCTGATCCAGGCCTTCCCTGTTAATTAGCTCTTCAAAAGCTGCCCTTATTGCGGAATCTGCGCCTTTAGGACCAAACGCATAGCGGTCAGTGACAGCTTTTATGTAAAGACCGGTTCCACCAACCATAAAAGGTAGTTTTTCAGACTTCCAAAGCTCTTCTATTATTGCATCGGCAGACTTCTGGAAATCTGCGGCGCTATAGTTCTGATCTGGATCGACGAGATCGATAAAATGATGCTTTACCATTCGCTGCTCTTCCAGGGAAGGTTTCGCTGTGCCAATATCAAGGCCACGATAAACCTGGGCTGAATCTGCGCTGATAATATCTGTTTTTAGCTTTTGGGCCAGTTTCAGGGCCACTGCAGACTTGCCCACAGCCGTAGGCCCGGTCAGGATCAAAAGCGGGATTTTATCTTTTTTGTGCTTAGTGTTCATTTTTGCTGCCTTTGCGGTGAAAACCTCTTTCCAGCTGGTCACGACCGAAACTGATCACTGTTGGCCTGCCGTGCGGACAGTATTCAGCCCTTGGTGTTTTTTCCCAATCTTTAAGCAGTTGTTCCATCTCATCTTTTGTTAGTGCCTGTTTTGCCTTCACTGAACGATGGCAGGCTATAGTTTTGAGAATTGCATCGCGGTATTCGTTTTCAGAATTGTAGCCCCCGGTGATTAACTGTTCCA
>SKZS01000177.1 GCA_007127255.1 Syntrophomonadaceae bacterium
ATCGGTTGGCTGATTGCATTAATACTTGCCGCCATTGTGCGAGGCGTTTTTCGTCGAACCCATACAGGCACAAAGGTTGCCCGCTGGGTTAAAGGTGATGAGGAGGCTGCCGATTCAGAGGCTAACAAGTGGGCCGGCCGGGTCGTTTATTACCTGGCCATGTTCTTTGTTCTGGTTGCGTTCTTTCAATATCTCGGCTTAACTTTAATTGCCGAGCCTTTGAATGTTTTTCTGATGAGCATTTTTGCCTATGCCCCGCGCCTTTTAGGAGCAGCTATTTTGCTGCTTGTTGCCTGGTTTCTGGCAACCTTGCTGCGGATGTTATTATACCGCATTCTAAAGGGTGTAAAAATCGATGAACGTTTGGCCGGACACATGGAAGAAGAAGAAAAAGACACAACAGAAGAAGGGGTAGAAAAAGTATCTTTATCCCAAACAGTAAGTAATGTAGTTTACTGGATAGTCTTCTTATTTTTCCTTCCGGCGATTTTAAGCGCTTTGAACCTGGAAGGATTACTCGTCCCGGTTCAGGGCATGTTAGAAACAGTGCTTACCTACCTGCCTAATATCCTGGGCGCCTTGCTGATTCTTCTC
The DNA here is from genome assembly GCA_007127255.1 of Syntrophomonadaceae bacterium. Lineage (GTDB taxonomy): Bacteria > Bacillota > Dethiobacteria > DTU022 > DTU022 > T3SED10-7. Next base: position 595 of record SKZS01000177.1, read on the forward strand.
CTTGGTTGGCTCGGGGCGCGAATCCTGCAGCGGTTGGTAATCAACTTGCTGTCGGGGCTTGGTCTTGACCGGGTAAGCGAAAAAGCAAATGTTTCTTCAGTTCTCGGCACAACCAAGCCTTCCGCGATCATTGGACTGATCGTCTACGTTATGGTCCTGGTTTTTGCCGTAATCGGGGCATTAAACGCCCTGGCCCTGGAGGCCATTACCGCGCCTGCCAGTAATATGATTGCCCTGATACTGCAAGCCCTGCCGGCGATATTCGCTGCCGGCCTGATTCTGGTTATTGCCTTGCTGGTAGGAAGATTACTGGCCAACCTGGCATCCAACCTGTTAGCGACAGTAGGTTTCAATGATCTTCTGGTCCGCTTAGGTTTCAGTCGGGCCAAGCTGGAGCAGCAAAAACCACCTTCCGAAATAGTGGGTTATTTAGTTCTTGTTGCCATCATGCTGTTTGCTGCTATCGAAGCAGCAAGCCTGCTTGGCTTTGTTGTTCTGGCCGATCTGATTGCCCAGCTTACCGTCCTTTTGGGCAGAGTTGTGGTATCGGTTATTATCTTTGGCATCGGTCTTTATCTCGCTGGAGTGGCAAAAGAAGTTGTGCTGGCCAGCGGTGGTCCGCATGCTGATTTCTTGGCAAAGCTTACCAGGATAGGTATCCTTATCCTGGCAGGTTCAATCGCTTTACGCCAGGTAGGAGTTGCCAATGAGATTATTGTTATCGCTTTCGGAGTTCTGCTTGGAGCGGTCGCCCTGACCGGTGTTGTTGCTTTCGGACTTGGTGGACGTGAACTGGCTGCAAAGGAACTTTCCGAATGGGTTGAAAAAGCAAAGAAAAAATAATGGTTAAAGATATGTGTAGCCGGTTTAAATTGACAGCCCAGCCGGTTTATTCTGAGAATAATACTTTTTAAGGCTAAATCTTAACCCCTGGAGCTGCCAGGGCTGCACATTCAGAATCCATTATACTAACAGGACAACTGTATAACTGTTAAGCTTGTTGGAGGGAACCCCCTGCCAGGAATAGGGGGTTCCCTTTTTTGACAGGCAATACAGATACTGCTGACATGATATGCCCATCTGTCACCATCATCTCTTGTAATAATCTTACGGTTTGCCTGGCACAGGTTCAAAATCGGGCCTGGTTGAAGAGTTATATCACTTGCCTGACATTACCGTATGTAAAAATGTGTTTTTGGCAGGTAGCTTTAAGTCAGGCGTGTGATTAGTGCGTAATAATATTACCTGGTTAATTCTCAAGATATTATGTTAATAGTTCAAAACAGGATTATAAAGTCTTGAAGCTTTTGGTTGAGTGGCTTTTTAAGGTTGCTTTTAGTCAGGCAACCTATTGCCAGGCAACTTTTCTCAGGTTGCTTTTCTCAGGTGGTGCTGGTTTAGTGCCCAGTTACTAATGCAGACCAGCAATTAGTCCTGTCAGCCGGATAGATTTTTATCTGGCATGTGGTTAGTCCTTGATAATGTCATCTTGTTAACTATCATGGTAATATGTCGCCTATGAAAGGCAGGGTACTAATATCAGGCGACTTTTAGTCGAGTGTCTTTTAGTCAGGTTGCCTTTAGTTGGGCAACTTATAGCCAGGTGGTGCTAGTTTCGTGACCAGTTATGAACGCAGCCCAGCAATTAGTCCTGTTAGCCGGGCAGCAGCACCTGTCCAGTTAAAGGGGAAAAGCAGCGTCTCGATTTCGGCAGGGCTGATCTTTTCAGTCCGGAAAATTGCCTCCCTTATTTTTGTCGCCCAGAGGTCAGGAGTGCGGTCAGTAATCAGGCAACCGGGATGCCCGCCCGGAAGCCGGAAAAATATTTCCGGCAATATCCCTACGGGCGCACCCACAATGCGGGTACCGCAGGCTATTGATTCCAGCGCTGTCAGAGCAAAACTTTCATAATAAGAAGGGATAACAGTAACATCAGCGGCATTATAATAAAGGGGAAGGCTTTGGTGATCAATGCGGCCTGTAAATTGAACCCTGTCTTCCATTCCGAGGGAAGCCGCTTTTTCTTTTAGCGCAGCCACCTGGTCGCGGCTCTGTTCATCTCCACCGACAATAACCAGTTTAATATCATCCCTAAGGGGAAGCAGGGCTGTGGTTTCAATTAAAAAATCAAAACCCTTAACCGGTTCAATTCGTCCGACAGCAAGAATAATTTTCTTTGAATCCAGACCAATTTGCTCTTTGGCCTTTTGGCGATCAAGGGGTTTAAACAGCATCCGGCCTATCCCACAGGGAATAACTTCTACCTTCCGGGGAGGCAGATTATAGTAATTAAGAATTCTTTCTTTTTCAAGCCTGGCAGCGGTAATGATCAAATCACTGTTTCGGGCCAGATTTTCTTCTTCACTGATCCGCCGGGAAGGTTCATTTTCTTCAGGACAAGCTTCATTTTTAGCCCGGCCGAGAGTATGAAACATCACCAGGGTGGGTATCTGCCAGTTCTGCTTTAAAATCTCTCCCACACAACCCGATAACCAGTAATGGCTGAAAATAACATCGTAGCTGCATTGATTCTGCTGGCAAAGGCGATTGATCTCTGCCGCAATTAAAGAGATATGAGGGTAGATATCATTTTTAGCAAGGGAACCATTACCGTCGTCAAACGATACCAGACGCACGTTGGGGTACATTTTATGAATCCCTTCCGCACCTGTAACGGCAGAACGGCTAAAAATATCAACTTTGTGTCCCATCGCCCCAAGCGCTTCAGAGAGCCCGCACAGGTAAGTGCTCATCCCGCCGGTATCCTTACCACCCGCCTTACCAACCGGCGAACTATGAATGCTCAAAAAAGCCATCTTCATTAATCTTTCCCCTACCTCCCCCAATAAGTTAAAAAGGTGTCTGACACCTAATTTAACTTATTGACATTATGTCGATATTTCGTTTAATTTGTGCGCTGCAACAGTGCTAATTTTTATATTAGCTGCTATCTCTTTCAGGGTATAGCCCTGACTGTGAGCTTTTTTGACATAAGCTTTTTTATATAGCTTCAAGCTCCGTATACGCGCTCCACTTTTGACCAGGGAGAATTCTTCATCACTGAGCCCAGTTCCCCGTAATATATCATCGAGGGCGTTTTCTCGACCTTTTTTATCAAGTAAACCCTTCTCGTCGCTGCCGAAAATAGTATTAACCTGTTCATACTCCATTACATCTTGATCCCGGATAAGACGCATATATTCATTTGCTGCATACCTTCGATTTGTCGAGATACTGTCGTAAATATAATCTATGTTCACCAGGCCGCTTTTATTGTGGCGATAGAAATGATCGCTGCTCCACATGTAATCGGCCACCTCTTTGACCAGCCCGGCCCGGATCGGGTTCCAGTGCAAATAGCGCAAGGCGGCAAAGAGGTATTTTTCTTCTTGAATGATAATAGCTTTGTAACGTAAGCCGAAGAGGTGATCAATTCTTTCGTGCACCCGGTTGTAGTATCGACTATATAAACTGTTTAACCGCTGCATTATTTTGCTCAGCGGTATCTCACCAACTTCCAGAAGTAGGTGATAATGATTGTCCAGCAGAACGTAACCATATAACTCAAATCCATACATCTTTTTGCTATTTGCCAGTTCGGCAATAAAGAATTGTTTGTCTGAATCATTTTGGAAAATCTTTTCTTTGTTGTTGCCGCGCTGCATGACATGATATATTGCCCCTGAATACTCGATCCGTTTTTGCCTCAATTTACTACCCCTCTTTCTGCAATGTATTGCCGAGATGATTGCTATGTTGTTTTTCTGTCCAATAAGTTAAATTTGTCTCTGACACCTTTTTAACTTATTGGGATTGTGACGGTATAGATGGGGATGGGGTTGCCGCCGAGGCGGCTTTTGTATACCTCCTGACCTTTCAAGAAGTCGAAAGCTTTGTGCCCGGTGGTAATGCTCTCCTTGATGCAGAGCACTTTTGAAAGCAGACCAGCGCTCAGATCGCGGTAGGCAAATTTGAAGCCGCTGTTGTAAAGATAAATCCGATCCCGGTAATCGAAATATAAAACAGCTGCTGCTGTTATGCCGTCGATATCAAGCAGGCCAAAACGGGCATGGTTATCCTTTACCCCTGCAGAGATAAGGGTTTGGAAATACTGCTGCATCTGATCAGTCAAAAAGTTTTCTTTTTCGCTATTTTCCTTAAAGAGCTCAAAAAAATCAGGGATGAAGGCCTCTACCTCCGCCGCTTTTTCAAGAATCCGGAAATTCCAGTTTTCTTTCTCGTTCTGCAGGCGGCGCAGTTTGCGTCTTACTTCATGGCGCTGCTTTTTGGTCAGGGCAGCCAGGTAATCCTCCCAGCTTGAGGCCAGGGTAAGTTCATATGATTGATCTTCACGAATAAAGTGAGCTTTGGGAGAGGGAAATCTTTCAGAGGCAAAAAACCCCCTGAAAACGGCGGCATCGGGACGCTGGGCATTTAGGATCAGGTTCTCTACCCCGCTCTCTTTCAAGTAAGGCAGTAAAATATCGAAAAATTCTTCTTCATCCCTTTTGTCGGGAGAGGTAATAAAGTCAAGATAATCACAGACATCGGGGCTGCCTATTAAACGCGCTTCCCCGTCTTTTAACATGAGCGGAGCTATTCCAAGCAGGCGCCCGTCTTTATACACTGTATGCACAAATAGTTCATATTCATACCCGAACACTTGCCACCAGGACTGCATCCAAAAAGGGAGTGTAAATACAGACGGCCACCTCAGTTTTAACTGTGAATTCTTATAGCAGGTAAAAAGGGTTTCGAGGGTTTCGGCTTTTATTTCTGCCGGCATGGTTCTTCCTTTCTATTTTTATCGTCTCGATTGCTTTTGCTTTCACACCAGCCATGGCAAGACAGACAGACCATTAGCAAATGATTTTCTTCAGACTTAATGCTAAAAAGTATTGTTTTGTTTTTAAGAAACTTCGTTATAAAGAATAAAGAAGTATTTATTTCAGATAGATCACAATATGGATCAAGCCTTCCTGCCACTTACGATCATATTCCAAACCAAGCTTATCTATCAGGCGTAAAACCGCTAGATTATCCGGGAAGATATCTGCAGTAAAGGTGTGGAGCCCCTGGTTTTTGGCTACTATAACCAGGTAGGATAACAATTCGGTACCGATTCCTTTTCCCTGAAAATCATCGCGGACAATGACCGATATCTCAGCGGATAGAGTGTTTTCACCGATACAATACTGGGCCAGGCCGGTGACTATTTCCTGTTCCCTGTTTTTCTTTAAAGCCAGTATTGCCATTTCCCTGGTATAATCTATAACCAGAAATTGCTTTTGTAGTTCTGAATGGGGTAGATAGCGCCGGATTGACAAAAAACGCTGATAGATACTCGTATCGGATAAGTTATAGTAGAAATCTTTAATCAGCGGCTCGTCACTTATTTTTACCGGCCGCAGGAAGAGACTGAAGTTCTGTTTCGTTGTCCGATATGTTTCCAGGTGTTCGGGGTATTCACCCTGCTCCCCCGGAAAAAATGCCTGATCTTTATAAATCAGGTTGCGCTTTTTAGCTTCTTCAATCAGCCAGGGACGAAACCTGGGATGCGCAATGGTTATGAGCGACATCGCCCGTTCCCTGATATTTTTACCATGCAGGTAGGCAATTCCGTATTCAGTAACAACGTAGTACAGATCACCGCGGGTCAGGGTGACACCTGCTCCCTCCTTCAGCGCCGGAACAATGCGCGAAGCTTCATCATTACGGGTTGTAGACTGCAGGGTCAGAATATTTTTGCCGTAGCGGGCAAGCACAGAACCGCGCATAAAATTGGCCTGTCCGCCTATGCCACTGTAAAATGTACTGCCCAGCGATTCTGCTGAAGCCTGGCCGCTTAGATCAATCTCAAGGCCGCTATTTATCGCAGTCATGTGATCATGTTCGGCGATGACCAAGGGATTGTTAGTGTAATCAATCTCTCTAAAAGAAATAGCCGGGTTATCGTTGATATAGTCATAGGTTTTTTTGCTGCCCATGCAGAAAGAAGCAACCAGCTTGCTGCGATTCTTTTCTTTTTTCGTATTATCGATGACGCCTTTCTTCATCAACTCAACCAGGCCATCGCTTAACAGTTCGGTGTGGACCCCGAGATGTTTCTTATCCTCGAGGCAGGATAGAATACTGTTGGGCACACTACCGTAGCCTACCTGTATTGTATCCCCGTCTTCAACTACCTGTGCTACATATCGTCCTATTTTTTCTACAACATCGGGATCAGGTTGCGGCGGCCGGTATTCAAGAATTTGCTCGTCATGAGGGACCAGGTAGTCAAACTCTGAGATGTGGATAAAGGAATCTCCATGCACACGCGGCATAAAAGAATTAACCTGGGCAATAATCAGGTCGGCGTTCTCGACAGCAGCCCGGGTAATGTCGAGGCTCACGCCAAGGCTGCAGTAACCATGCTCATCAAATGGCGACACCTGGACCAGGGCCACATCAACCGAAACCTGTTTGCGGCGAAAGAGATTCGGAACTTCCGACAGAAATATAGGGGTATAATCGGCAAGGCCTTCATTTACCGCTTCACGCGTATGGTGGCTGATAAAAAAAGTATTCTGCCGAAAATTATCCTTCAATTTTTCATTGCTGTACGGAGCAACACCAAGGGTCCAGACATGCAGTATTTCGGTATCGAAAAAAGCTTTCGGGTTAGATTCAACGTATTCGATCAGTTTGCCGACAAGATGCTGGGGCTCACCGCAGCCCGTCGAGATAAAAATGCGGTCACCTGCCTTGATATGACAAAATATATTTTTAGGTTCGGCAAATTTTTTAGGATATTCCTGGCGTAAAGCATCATGATCGTATATCGCCGTTCACCTCTCTTTTCCTCATTTTATCAGCCGTTACAGCTTAAGGCAACTGCGTTAAAGTGAGCGTGTGGTTAGTAGTTGCTAATGTCAACTTGTTGATTATCATGATAATATGTTACTTATGAAAAGCAGGGTGTTAATGTTAAAGAAGTAATTAAACGGAATGTAGTAATTGAGAAAAGATTAGAAGACATAATCAGTTTAAAACATTACCCCGCTTGAACTTCGGCCTCCATCAGCACTGCTTGATACAAACAGGCAGGGAAAAAGCGCTTTGAATAGAATAGATAAATAAACGGACAATATTTTACAGGAGGTTATATTAAATGAAACTGTATTTAGATACGGCGAATGTTGAAGAAATCAGGCAGGCTGCCGAGTGGGGCGTAATCAGCGGGGTAACGACAAATCCTTCACTGGCAGCTAAAGAGGACCAGGATTTCAATACAATACTCTCTTCGATATGCGAGCTGGTCGACGGACCGATCAGCGCCGAAGTTATCTCTTTAGAATACGAAGGGATGCTGAAGGAAGCACGCAAGCTGGCCGGCGTACATAATAATGTAGTAGTTAAAATTCCGATCGTGCCGGAGGGAATGCGGGCAGTTAAAACCCTTGCCGCTGAAGGAATCAAGGTTAACGTTACCCTGATTTTTTCAGTCAACCAGGCCCTGCTTGCTGCACGGGCAGGAGCAGCTTATATCAGCCCCTTCCTCGGACGGCTCGATGATATAGGCCATAACGGGGTTGAACTGGTGCGCGATATTGTCGATATGATTGATCTGCATGATCTCGATGCAGAGGTTATCGCGGCCAGTATACGCCATACCGAACATGTGCCGGCAGTAGCCCTGGCCGGATCACACATCGCAACACTGCCTTTTAAGGTTCTGGAGCAAATGTTCAAACACCCGCTGACAGATATAGGCATCGAAAAATTTATCAGCGACTGGAAAAAAGCAGATCGTAATTTATAGTAAAGGCAGACAGTTAAGCCTGATTGATCAAAAAGGTTTGGGCATATCGCAAATGATGGTGCCTCCCTCCTCATGATCAGCGGGCAGAAGAATAACGACCTTAATTAATCTTGATCAGCCGGGTTCGACCCCGATTCAAATTCTCCCTGGTTAAGATATGATTTAAGCTCATTTTCAAAGTAGATGCTGCGGCTGGGGAAGGCGACCGAAACGCCTTCCTCTTCTAATATTTCCATGATTTTAAAGTTTATTTCCTCTTTGACGGCCAGGAATTCAGTCCAAACCGTGGTCTTGGTAAAGAAATAGATAAATATATCGAGGCTGCTGTCATTAAATTGATCAAACCTGACCATGATCAGGTCCTGATGTACTTCCGAATGGTTCTCGAGGAGTTCTTTTATTCTATTAACGCAGGCCTGCAGTTTAACCCGCGGAGTGGTATAGGTAACGCCAAGGTGAAATGAAATTCTCCTCTTTTTCATTCTGGCCCAGTTAGTAACCGCTTCATTTACCAGGACAGAATTGGGAACGTTAACCAGGGCGTTGGCAAAGGTGCGCACCTTGGTTGTGCGAAAGTTCATTACTTCAACAGTGCCTTCAACACTGGGGGTTAAAATCCAGTCGCCAACAGCAAAAGGCTTGTCGAGAATTATGACTATCCCACCGAATAAATTTGCCGCAGTATCTTTCGCGGCAAGGGCAAAAGCGAGGCCGCCTAAACCCAGACCGGCCACGAAACCGCCGACATTATAGTCCCATTCCTGAGCGATAACAGTTATGGAGAGGGCAATGATGATAAAACGAAGCACCGTGGCTGTAAAATCGATTAGACTCTGGTCTACTTTCAATTTTTCAATCAACTTGGATAGGACACTACCGCCGACCAGGTTATAAAAACCCCAGGTAATAAAGACAATAATGGCCGAACGAAAGAGGTTAGATACTACACTCATCACAGCAGGCGACAGGTTCAGGTAATTAAGGGCAAGATATAACCCGATAGTTACTATCAGCCAGCGCAGGGGCCC
>SKZS01000188.1 GCA_007127255.1 Syntrophomonadaceae bacterium
AGAAAATATTGTTTCCGTATTATTTTCTGCTACTCCCGACTTGAACAGTGCATTTCCGGCCAGGGCTGCCCGTGAAATCGGATGGACAAAAGTGCCTCTTTTTTGTCATGTTGAAATTGATGTTCCGGGAGCTCTGCAGCACTGTATAAGGGTCTTAATCCTGGTAAATACAACTCTTGAACAAGACCAGGTAAAACATATCTACCTTAAAGATACTGTTAAATTGCGGGATTTTTAATACCTGATGCTTAAAAGGTTTTACTGCACCGGGAGTAAATATTTATTACTTAAAACGAATTTGCATTTATAGCCAGGGTGTTTATGACAAAAGGTAGAAGGGTTCTAAAAATTGCTATCGACGGGCCGGCCGGTTCAGGTAAAAGCACAGTGGCACGCGAAGTATCGCGTCGCCTGGAGATAACATACCTTGATACAGGCGCTATGTACAGGGCTATCACCCTGAAAGTGATCCTTGAGAATATTGAATTAAATGATCTCGAAGACCTGGAGGGAATGCTCGAAGAAACAGAGATCAGGTTGGGAGAAGACAGAAAAATATACCTGGACGGGGTAGATGTGACTGCAGAAATACGTCAGCCTCATGTAAATGAAATGGTTTCACCTGTTTCATGTATATCTGCCGTCCGCCGCCACCTTGTCGCTATGCAGCAGACAATTGCCGATCAATCAAATGGAATTATAATGGAAGGCAGAGATATTGCATCACGGGTTATGCCTGATGCAGATTTTAAATTCTACCTTGATGCTACCATAGAAGAAAGGGCTAAACGGAGATGTAAAGAACAGCTGGAAAAAGGAATAATCCTTTCCTTGCCAGAAGTTTCTGCAGAGATTAAGAACCGTGATAATATAGACTCGCATCGGGAGGATTCTCCGCTTACTATTGTTGAGGATGCAATTGTTGTTGATACAACCGGCATGACTATTGTTGAGGTTGTCGACAGGATAATTGAAGTTATTAATGAAGGGATGCGTTAAAGGGAAGTTAGGTGAAAAGGTTGTTTTATTACTTGGGACGCTTTATAGCCTGGGTCTATTTAAGGATATTTTATCGTGTTAAAGTGCACGGCATCGGAAATGTCCCCGGGAGAAAACCTTTCATAATATGTTCAAATCACATTAACTGGATGGATCCACTAACCATCGGCACATCTGTTCCTGCCGCTTACCGGATTCACTTCATGGCGAAAAATGAAATTTTTAGCAATTTTATTGTTTCATTTTTGTTAAGTAAGGTGGGGGCATTTCCTGTCAAGCGGGAAAATGCCGATTATGTTGCTATTAAGAAGGCATACCAGCTTTTAAAAGAAGGACAGGTCCTTGGCCTTTTCCCGGAAGGGTCCAGGAGTAAAAGTGGTGAGTTGCAGAAAGCATATAACGGGGCAGCCTTAATAGCTGTCCGCAGCGGCGTGCCTGTTGTTCCGGTAGCAATTGTCGGGCCTTATCAACTATTTAAACCGGTTCATATCTATATAGGAACGCCATTTGTTTTGCCGCCGCTGGTATATGAAAATAAAGAGGAAAAAAAATCACAGCTTGAAGAGATGAGCAGTATTATCATGAAAAGTATTGGCGGATTACGGACAGGCTAGGACATGATAAGAAAAACAAAATGTGGAGTGATAGTTTGCAGATCATAATTGCTAAAATAGCAGGTTTTTGTTCAGGTGTGAACCGGGCTGTTAACTGCCTGCTGGAAGAGGCTAAAAAAAGTGGAGAAGGCTCTACACTCGGCCCGATTGTTCATAATGAAGAAGTTGTTGAATACCTGCAACAAAATCATATCTCAGCAGTAAACAACGCTGAAGAAGTCAGGGGTTCATATCTGGCAATTCGCACCCATGGAGTTGCTCCGAAAGTATTTAATGATATCAGCAAGCGCGAAGATCTCCGGGTTATTGATTTGACCTGTCCGAGGGTAAAAAAAGTCCAGGAAATTGCCGCTGATTCAGCCGGAAAAGGACTTGCAGTAATCATTTTTGGAAACAGGGCCCATCCCGAGGTTGAAGGATTACTTGGCTGGGCAGGTGATGATGCTGTGGTCATATCCTCTCTTGAAGAGCTTAAAGAGTTGAAGGTCAATACACCTTCTGTTCTCATTGCCCAGACTACTGGTAACCCGAATATTTACCGGGAGATACAGAAAGAATACAAAAAAAAGGATCCGAAAGGACAAATCTATGATACACTTTGTCCTGAAACGGAACTGAGGCAAAAAGAAGTAATTGAACTGGCGCAAAGGGTTGAAGCGCTGCTTGTGGTTGGAAGTGAGTCAAGCGCTAACACAAAAACCCTTTATGATAGTTGCCGGCAGTTAAAACCATCCTGCCGTGTAACAAGTGCGGAGGAGTTGGACCTGGGATTTATCAGGCAGCACCGGGTTATTGGTGTAACTGCCGGAGCGTCAACTCCCCCATGGACGATAAAGGAGGTCGTGGAGAGAATGGAGAACGAGAGCATGGAAGAAAAGAACGAGGTAACTGAAAAAGAAGAAACACAGATTGAGAGAGAAGAGCAACTTGAAGCAGAACAAGAAAAAACAGACGAGGTAGAAACAGTGCGGGAAGAGGGACCTAATGTGAATGAAGAGCAGGATCAAGCAGCAGATGAAGTAGAAGGGCAAGGAGAAACAGAAAATCAGGCAGAACTTGATTTTGCAGTTGATGTCAAGGTAGCCCGGGAAGGTGAGCAGGTTACCGGCAAGGTGGCAAGGGTTACCGATGAAGAGGTATTTGTTGATATCGGTTCGAAAACCGAGGCTATCCTTCCGGTTAACGAAGTGCATCTAAATCAAGGGCAGACTTTGGCTGATATATTTGCTCCTGAAGATGATCTTGAGGTTACAGTTTTGGATGTTGATGATCAGGAAGGCAAGGTTGTGGTTTCTCACAAAAGGCTGGCCAGGGAAAAACGACTTAAAGAACTCGAAGAAGCCCTCGAAAAAGAAACTATTCTTGAAGGCAAAGTCAAGCAGGTTGTTTCGGCTGGTATAGTTGTCGACCTGGGTTCAGGGGTTGAAGGTTTTATGCCGGGGTCCCTGGTTGATACCAGGTATATTCAAGATTTTAATGAATTTAAGGACCTGGAAGTTCGTTTTAAAGTACAGGAGTACGATCGCGAAAAGGGCAAGCTTATCCTAAACCGCAGAAAAGTAATGGAAGAGGAATCGTCCCGGAAGCGGGAAGAAACTCTTAATTCGCTTGAAATTGGTTCTAATATAACCGGCACAGTCAAACGCCTGACCGATTTTGGCGCTTTTGTAGACGTCGGCGGGATTGACGGACTGGTTCACATATCCGAACTTTCATGGGAAAGAGTAAAGCACCCCAAAGAAGTCCTTAAGGTTGGAGACGAAATAGAGGTAAAAGTCCTGGAAGTAATTCCCGAGAAAGAAAGGATCAGCCTGAGTATCAGGAAAACCCAGCCTGATCCATGGATCAAAGCAACTGCTGATCTGGAGAGCGAACAGTTAATATCCGGAACAGTAACACGCCTGGTAAATTTTGGCGCTTTTGTTGAGATTAAACCCGGGGTGGAGGGGTTGGCTCATATATCTCAACTGGCCGATTATCACGTTAAACACCCTTCAGAAGTATTAAGCGAAGGTCAAGAGGTAGAAGTTAAAATACTAGAAGTTAAGCCTAAAGCAAAAAGAATTAGTCTCAGTATTAAGGACTCCAATGGTGTGATGGTTGCTTCTCAAAACACCGCGGTCGATGATGCCGAAAACGGTAATGTTACGCTGGGCGATGTTTTCGGCAGCCTGTTTGATTCTGAAGAATTCAGGGAAGAGCAAACTGCTGATTTAGAGGAACAGTCTGACAATCACGAAGAGGGAAATGAACAAGAGCCGGAAGGTGGCCGGGGTTAAATGCCCAGGGCGCAGCGTAAAGATGAGCATATATATTTTAGCATGCTTAATGCGCCGCGGCGGGCAGATTTTTCGGATATAAGCTTAATTAACAACTGCCTGCCCAATACCAGTTATAGTCAGATTAGCCTGGAAACGGTCTACATGGGGCGAACCTTCCGTTCGCCTCTTTTTATTAATGCTGTTACAGGGGGTACAAAACTTGCCCTGAAAATTAATGCCGGCCTGGCCGCTGTTGCCCGGCAATGCGGTTTGCCCATGGCTGTCGGTTCGCAAAAAGTTGCTTTTGAGGACAGGGCAGCTGAAGCTAGTTTTAAGGTTGCCCGAAGAGTGAACCCCGAAGGTGTTATCTGGGCAAATATTGGGTCATATGCTGATTCTGAAATGGCTTTAAAAGCTATCAAAATGATTAATGCCGACGGGATCCAGGTTCATCTTAATGCACCCCAGGAGTTATTAATGAGCGGCGGTGATTGTGATTTCAGAGGCATGATTGATCGTGTTGTAGATATTGTCAATAATGTCCAGGTACCGGTAATTGTCAAAGAGGTAGGTTTCGGTATTGCCCGTGAACAGGCCGAGCTGCTAATAGCAGCCGGAGTTACTGCTATTGATGTTGGCGGCAGAGGCGGAACAAACTTCCTGGCCATTGAAAGCAAACGGTCAGGCAGACCGATATCTGACGGCCTCAATTCCTGGGGCATTCCAACGGTTATAAGCCTGGCAGAGGTCGAACATGTATCCCGGGGCAAAACAGAGCTGTTTTCTTCAGGTGGGATGTACGCTGCCCTGGATATTGCCAGGGCTATCGCTCTTGGTGCAGATGCGGTTGGTATGGCAGGATTCCCTGTTTATCACTTGCTGAAGGACGGACCGCAAGCCGTCGTTGAAAAAGTTAAAAGAATTGAAAATGAACTGCGGATTATTTTGATGCTGGCAGGGGCGCATAAGCCTGCCGACCTGCAGCAGGTTCCCCTGGTTATCACCGGTTTTACTGCAGAGTGGATGCAGCGTCGGGGCCTTGATCCTGATAGTTTTGCCAGGAGGCCGGGGATTATTTGCTAAAGAAAACAGGGATGAGGAATAAACAGATGGCCAAAATAAACCAGGCTGTAATTGAAAAAGTTGAAGAGGGATCGCCGGCAGCAGCTGCGGGAATTAAAGAGGGATGGAAGTTGCTGCGGATTGACAATGAAAATGTTGTCGACATTATTGATTACAAGATCATGGAGTCAGATGATCAATTACGTCTTTTGCTAATGACCGAAAGGGGCATCCTGCGTCGGGTTAAAATTAACAAAAATATTGATACCCCCCTGGGATTAAAGTTCAATCCGCCCACGATAGACAAAATGCAGCGCTGCAGCAATAAATGTGTTTTTTGTTTTGTTGATCAGAACCCCTCCGGCATGCGTTCGGCGCTGTATATTAAAGATGACGATTATCGTTTATCTTTTCTCTATGGTAACTTTATAACTCTCAACCGGGTCAGTGCTGCTGAGGTGGAGCGTATCATCAAATTGCGGCTAAGCCCTTTATACGTCTCGGTACACACTACAAACCCCGCCCTGAGAAACCTTATGTTCGGAACGAAAAAAGCTGAAAAGGGATTAAGCAATTTACAGCTTCTGGTTCAAAACAGCATACAGATTCATGCCCAGATAGTTCTATGCCCGGGTTATAATACAGGCCTGGAAATGTCTAGAACCATTGAAGAACTGGCCAAAATGGGCTCCGGGGTGGCCAGCGTTGCCCTTGTGCCGGTAGGCCTGACCGCTCACCGATCAAAATGTGTAAATCTAAGAAAATTTACCGGCCCGGAGGCCGTCAAGCTGCTTGCTCAGCTGGAAAATATGCAGCTGAAATTTTTGAAAGAACGGGGAACACGCTTTGTTTATGCGGCTGATGAATTCTATAACCTGGCTGCTACCCGGTTCCCTGATGATGAACAATACGAGGGTTATCCCCAGTTGGAAAACGGGGTGGGTCTGGCCAGGCACTTCTTAGATGAACTTAAAGAAGTTGAAGAACAGGAAGCTGCATCCCAGGATTGTGACCTAAAGATTACAATCGCTACCGGGGTGGCGGCAAAATCACTTATGGAAGAACTTTTAAATAGTTTCTCAGCTATAAAGGGCCTGACTATCGACCTAAAAATTATAGAGAATAATTTCTTCGGCAAACAGGTTACTGTGTCAGGACTTTTAACAGGGAGTGATTTATTGCGATCGCTTGAAGGAAAAGATTTAGGCGATATGGTATTTATAAACAAAACAATGCTTAAAGAAGACAGCAGCCTGTTTTTAGATGATCTAACCCTGGAAAATATCGAGCAAGGATTGAATAAACGCGTATATGCCGTAAGCGGCCCCCTGGAATTACTGGCTATAATAAGGGATTATGCCGGTGGGGTCAAATCTGAAAGCAAAGGGGTCAGGGCCATTGACCGATAACTTTGTAGCGATAGTCGGGCGCCCGAATGTGGGCAAATCAACTCTTTTTAACCGACTTACTGCTGCCAGGACATCAATTGAAGAGAAAGTCCCGGGCGTGACCAGGGATCGCCTTTACGGTCTCACAGAGTGGTGCGGCAGAAACCTGGTGGTTATTGATACGGGGGGAATCACCTTTGGGCGCGATGACCACCTGGCAACCATGGTCAGGCACCAGGTGGAGCTGGCGATTTCCGAAGCCAGGGTAATCATATTCCTGGTTGATGGCAGAGAAGGTCTTACTGCCCTGGATGAAGAGGTAGGAGAGATGCTCAGGCGCAGCGAAAAAGCAGTTATTCCCGTTGTGAATAAAATCGATTACCATGAAATGGATGCTGAAAAGTATAATTTTTACGGTCTTGGGTTTGGTGATCCTTATGCCATTTCTGCATCACACGGCAGGGGAGTAGGCGAGCTGCTTGATCGGGTTTGCAGCTTACTTCCACCGGCAAACGACGATAATGAAATTGATACCGAGGATGTTATAAAAGCAGCTGTTATCGGCAGGCCAAATGTCGGGAAATCGTCTTTGATTAATGCCATTCTCGGCGAGGAGAGGGTTATTGTCAGCACAATGCCCGGAACAACCAGGGAAGCTGTCGATACAAAATTTCTTTACCGCGATCAACAATATTTATTAATTGATACAGCCGGAATACGTCGTAAAAGCAGGGTTAAGGAAGCAGTCGAGTATTACAGCGTTCTTCGTTCTATGAAAGCTGTGCAAAGGGCAGACCTGGCCCTGCTTTTAATGGACGGTGAAGGCGGTATTACAGAACAGGATCAAAGGCTGGCCGGCTACGTCCATGAGGCGGGTAGAGGTTTAATTATTGTTGTAAATAAGTGGGACCTGGTAAAGGGCCGGGATAATGCCCGCGAAGAATACCTTAACAACCTGAGGCGATTATTCAGTTTTGTTCCCTATGCCCATGTTATCTTTGTTTCAGCCCTGACAGGCTGGCGCCTGGAAAAACTATTTCCCCTGGTTATGAATACATGGCAGGAACAACACAAGCGTATATCTACCTCGCTTCTGAATGAACTGCTGCAAGACGCGGTTGCTGTCAATCCTCCCCCGACAGTTAAAGGCAAAAGGGTCAAAATATTCTACGTTACTCAACCCGCGGTCAAACCGCCGACATTTGTATTTTTCGCCAACGAGCCGGAGTTAATACACTTTTCATACCAGCGATACCTGGAAAACAGACTTCGCGAATCCTTTGATTTCAGCGGTACGCCAATTATTGTTAAGTTTAAGCGAAGGCAGCGGAGAGGAGAATAAGTAATGACGCCCAATGGCTTAATTGTAGTTGTTTTTATTGCTGCTTACCTGATCGGCTCACTTCCTTTTGGATATTTACTGACCCAGGCCATCAAAAAAACCGATATCAGGAATTACGGGAGCGGTAATATCGGCGCTACTAATGTTTTGAGGGTAATGGGTTGGAAGGCAGCTTTACCGGTATTTACTCTCGATATGTTAAAAGGAGTTGCCGTTGTTCTGCTTGCTAAGGCAGTAACAGACCTCCCTGCAGTTTATCTTACGGCCGGCTTTTTAGCCCTGGTTGGTCACAGTTTTCCTCTTTTCCTCAAATTTAAAGGAGGCAAGGCTGCCGCTACCGGGATTGGAGTAGTGGTTATGCTCTCTGGTTGGGCTGCCTTATCGTTGATTGTTATTGCCATCATGGTTATCTTTATTACACGTTACGTATCACTGGGTTCGATCACAGGCGCCCTTGCCGTACCCCTGTTTTTTCTTTTATTCGGTTTTGAATTATCCTATATAATCTTTGGATTAGCTACGGCAGCGCTGATAGGATATCGACATCACGAGAATATCAGCAGGCTTTTAAAAGGCACTGAATCCAGGATTGGTCAAAAATAATAAATACAAATATGAAACGCCCGGGCAGAAAGGTTGTGCTGCTATGATCAGAAAAGAGTTATTTGAATTAATGTTTGAAGCGGCCAGCATTCAACGCTGGAACGATCATATCAGGCCTGAATATTTTTCCGAGCTTGATAAGCAGGCCCATAAAATGGTTTATGCTTATGTTTTGGCCAGGATCGAGGAAACGGACCGCGGGACGGTTATTGATTGGCCGCGTTTAATTGAAGGAGGGCTGTTTGAATTCTTACACCGCATAGTCTTAACAGACATCAAACCGCCGGTATACTACAGGCTAATGGCCGAAAAGGGAGAACAACTTAACCGCTGGGTCCTCTCACAGCTCAGCGATAAGGTAACCGATCTGCAGGGGGATTTGTCTGCCAAAATAGAACAGTATTTCTTTTCTTCATCACACGATATCCTTGAAAAAAGAATCCTCAAGGCTGCACATTACCTGGCTACCAACTGGGAGTTTAAGATTATTTACCGGCTTAATGAAGGGTTATACGGTCTGGAAGAAACCAGGAAAGCTATAGACGATCAGATTGAAGAGCATTATGACCTGGCCGGGGTCCAAAAGCTGGCGCTGGGTAAAAAAACCAGTAATTTTTTAGACCTGGTCGGGCAGCTGCGCTTTCAACAGCGGTGGGCCCAATCACCACGTGTGCCGAAAACATCTGTCATGGGACATATGCTGATCGTAGCAATGATGAGCTACCTCTGTTCACTGGAATTAAATGCCTGCTCTAAACGAATTTATAATAATTACTTTGCCGCCTTGTTTCATGATTTGCCGGAAGTACTGACCAGGGATATTGTATCTCCGGTTAAACGTTCTGTGGCGGGGTTAGAGGAGATAATCAAGGATATTGAACACAGGCAACTCGAAGAGAGAATTTTCCCCCTGCTGCCGGTGGCCTGGCATAAGGAGCTAAAATACTTTACCGAAAATGAGTTTGAAAGCAGGATAGTTGAAGGTGAAAAGGTCAGGGTTGTCAGTTCAGATCAGATCAACCAGCATTATAACAGCGCAGAGTATTCACCCCTGGACGGAGAGATTATTAAAGCCTGTGATCAGCTGGCTGCATACATTGAAACATTTCTATCAATTTCTCATGGCATTAAATCTTCGCACCTGATTGAAGGGAA
>SKZS01000200.1 GCA_007127255.1 Syntrophomonadaceae bacterium
TGCTAATACGAATATAACCAAGGCCATCGTCAATTATTTCACTGAACACGGTATTTACCTGAATCTGGGCCCGCCCGACATTAAGTTTAAGCGGCTCGTCTGCTCCGGGCCTTTTAATTACTACTTCAACTGTTGTATCACTCGGGCCCCTTAAAAGCTCTACAGCCCGGTCCAATCCCTGGCCGGTCAACACGTAACCATCAGCTTCCAGGATCCGATCACCAGGGACAAGGCCACTTATATCAGCCGGGGAATCAGAAAATGTTTCAAAAACCACTATATATTCGTTCGCTTCTATAACACGTACACCTATTCCAGCATAAGAACCCGTGGTTTCTGACATAAACTCCTCTAAACCATCAGGATCATAAAATCGCACATGCGGATCACCTATATGTTCAATCATGCCCCGAACCGCACCCTCAATGAGCTCATCGGCTTCAACAGGATAAAAGTAATTTTCGGTAATAGATTCAATCGCATCCCATAACAGGGCAGCATCAGGCCGATCCGTGTCATTACGAATCTTTGGTTCATACCTGATTATTGTCGACGGTTCTTCTACAGCCGGTTCAACCTGCATGCCAAAGAAATAATAGTTGGCCATGTTAGTCCCAATAAGTAGTAAAAGAAAAACACCCAGGATTATAATAATTTTTGATCTATTTGATTTTTCCATAATTTTCAACTCCCATCAAACCACTGCTTAACCATTTAAGGTAAATTAACGAAGCCTGTTTACAATAATAACATAAATCCTTTTCCCTGTATTCACTGCCGCTGCAGAGAAAAATAATAACCCGTCTTGATTCTTTTATGCTTTCGTATACGATCTGACAAGATTTATTTAGCAAAAATATTAAAGGGCGTTTGATTTATACTCTTAAATCTCCCGCCCTTCGATCAACTATCTTTATATGACAGTGCGATGTTAAAAGTAATTCATCGGATTATGACGGTAGTCAGGATTGCCGCTTGGATAATTGCGAACTGCCGGTTTGTTGAATTCCCGCACCTCGAAATGCAGGTGCACTCCGGTGCTGTAACCGGTAGTCCCGGCACGAGCGATGCGCTGCCCCCCGTGAACAACTTCACCTTTCTGAACCAACAGGCTGCTCATATGGGCATATAGGGTAACAGTTCCTCCACCGTGATCGACCATAATACAGTTACCGTAACCACCATTCCAACCGGAAAATATTACCTGGCCGTCTGCAGCAGCAAGAATATAATTTGCCGCCCCGTGGTGTGGAGCCATATCAACTCCGCCATGCCAGGCCTGGGCTCCGCTGAAAGGATCCCTCCGCCAACCATAACCGGAACTTATCCAGGTTGGTGGCTCGATCGGCCAGAATAAATCACCTTTAATGCCTGAAAATTGACTCTGCGCTTCGGCAATTAGCTGCCTGATCAGGGAATCAAGCTCTTGTGCTTCAGCCTCAAGATCCCGAATTGCCTTCAGGTTGAGTTCAATCTCTCCCTGTAGTTGAACCAAAAGATCCTCGCGTTCAAAAGCAGCCTGCTCCATTCTTGCTTCATTAGCAACAACCTGGGCTCTCATACTTTCGAGATTCGCTCTCTGCTCTTCTAAATCATCTTTCCAGGCTTGAATTTCATCTCTTTCATTTTGAACTTCTTCAATCAGGGCCATGTCATTTGAAGCAATGATACTTAAACTGTGCAAGCGGGTCAAAAAATCGGAAAAACTTTTTGACTCGAAAAGAACTTCAATGTAAGATACTACTCCATGTTGTTGAATCGCCTGCAGACGCAGTTTCAGGAGCTCTTCGCGGTAGCGAAGATGCTCCTCGGCTTCTTCCAGCTCGGCTTCAGCCTCACTTATATCAGCCTCTACCAGGAGTATTTCTCCGGCCAACCGCTCCTGCTCCGCGCGCAGGGCCTGGATTTCATTTTCAAGCTGCTTCAATTCTTCTTTTAAGGCAGCTTCACGGTTTAACCGCTGTTCAAGTACACTTTTTTCATCCTGCCGCCTCTTCTCAACTTCTTCCAATTCTTTTTGTTTTTCTTCAATTTCATCGGTTGTAACTGCCAGCACAGGCACCACAGAAAATGAAGTCAATAAGAGCAATATAATCAGGACTAATAAGCAAATATTTCTCCCGAAAAACATACTCTTCTCCTCCCTGGATTTGAAAAGTTATCTCTCTAGACCCTTAGAAAACGACCCATTGAAAAAGTACTACCCAGAATGCCCAGTCCTGTGCCCAAAGGAACCAGGTACGTAGCCAACTCTATTAAAACTATCTGGACGGGCAGCAGGGTTAAAAATGCCAGGTTGTTTGCGACAACCCATTCAACAGAGTACTGATAAAGATAATAAAGCCCAATCAGGGGCAACACTGCACCGGTAAAACCCATTATAAGCCCTTCAAGGATAAAAGGCCACCGGATAAACCAGTTTGTTGCTCCTACATACTTCATAATTGAAATTTCCCTCTCACGCATCATTACAGTTAACTTAATGGTGTGAGATATCAAAAATACTGCTGTGATTGAAAGGCCTGCCATTAAAGCGAGCCCAACCATCTGGATTACCCCTGTTACTGTAAAGAGGCTTTCTACATAACCCTGACCATAAAAAACTGTTGAAACTCCCGGATATGTTTCAAATTCCTCAGCAAGATCGATAACAGATTCAGGGACTATGGTTCTGATCTCATATGATGCAAGAAGAGGATTATCCATTTCCGCATCGTAACCTTCAAGCATTCCGCCCAGCTGACGATGCAGGCGGGCCATATGCTCTTCACTGGAAACATAGTTTACTGACTCTATATCGCTATGCGAAAATAATTTTTGGCCAAGTTCATCAAGTGTTTCCTGATCCGCATTTTCATCTATATAAACAACTATCTCAACCTGTTCTTTAACCGTATCGGTGATATGGCCCAGGTTTAGATTAACCAGCATAAAGATACCCAGCATAAAAAGGGTAACAACAACTACACCGGTCGAGGTAAAACACATCCAGCGGTTGCGGTAAAGCCCTTTAAAAGTTTCCCCAATGATATAGAAAAAACCGCTAATGAACATGAGCGTAAATCCCCTTTTGTTCATCACCAATCAGCTTGCCGTTTTCCAGGTAAAGGACCCGCTTTTTAAAGCGATCGACTATTTCCCTGTTATGTGTCGCGACAAGAACAGTTGTCCCCCGCAAATTGATACTGCGCAACAGGTTCATTATATCAAGTGTCGTCCCCGGATCAAGATTGCCCGTCGGTTCATCGGCAATAATCATGGCGGGACGATTAACAATAGCCCGGGCTAATCCAACTCGCTGCAGTTCTCCCCCCGACAAATCACGCACCCTTGTTTTAGCCTTGTCATGTAACCCAACAAGCCCAAGAACATGGGGCACTCGTTTACGGATTTCCCTGCGGGATGACCCTGTAACAACCATGGCAAAAGCGACATTATCATATGCTGTCCGCTCCTCCATTAAACGAAAGTCCTGAAAAACCATCCCGATATTGCGACGCAGGTAGGGCAGCCGGTGCCGCGGCAAACGGGCAACATCTCTTCCAAATATTTTCAAAACACCATCAGTAGGTTTAACTTCCCTGATTATCAACTTTAAAATAGTTGATTTGCCGGCCCCACTGGACCCGACAATAAAAACAAATTCTCCGCGGTCAATGTGAAAACTTATATTTTCAAGGGCATAATGCCCGCCTTTTTCATACTTCATGCTTAAATATTTAGCTTCAACCATGCAGTCAGACCTTTCTGTACATGCTTAACATAATATTGACATAATTAATATTTCGACAATATCTTTGATCATCCTGCAAATCACGTTAATCTATTTTAACCGTTTATGCAAGTCTTAAAACAGTTCAATGCTGCTGCATTCTCTGAAATCCTTCACCGTGAACCTCAGTTGCGTTGCCGATGATCACGAATGCCTGGGGATCAACTTCGTAGATGATCGACTTGAGACGGGCTGTTTGCTGACGAGTTATCACACAAAGTAACACTTCCCGTCCTTCGCCTGTATACCCACCCTGCCCTTCTATCCGGGTCACACCGCGGCCAAGTTCATATAGCAATCTTTCATTTATCTCGGCTCCACTTGAAGTAATGATAATTGCCGACTTAGACAAGCCCAGCCCTTCCAAAATAGCATCAATAACCTTTATCGAGATAAACAAAGCCAGTGCCGCATACATAGCCGCTTCACTGCCGAAAATAAAAACAGCCATGATTAATACCACCAAATCGCCCCAGAGCAAGGCCTGACCGGGACTAATCCCGGCAGTCCTGGCCAGGATCAATGAAAGCAAAGCTGTTCCACCTGTTGAACTGCGATAACGGAAGACCAGGCCAACCCCTATGCCCATAACCAGCCCGCCATATACCGCTGCCAGAAGCAAATCATCCGTAGCAGGAGGTAGTAGAGGAGCTGTAATTTCCACGGCTAACGAAAATAAAAAGGTACCGAGTACACTCTGAATAACTACCCTTGCACCCAGGACAAAGTAGCCAATAATAAATAGGGGAACATTTAATACTATAATGGTCAGGCCTACTGGAATTCCTAAAATATGATAGAAAAAAACAGATAGACCGCTCACTCCGCCGGGAGCAAGCATATTCGGCACCATAAACATATTCATTCCCACAGCAAGAATAACCGACCCTGCCAGAATACCCAGTACATCGATTAGAACTATTTTC
The DNA here is from genome assembly GCA_007127255.1 of Syntrophomonadaceae bacterium. GTDB lineage: Bacteria > Bacillota > Dethiobacteria > DTU022 > DTU022 > T3SED10-7. The sequence goes on from SKZS01000200.1 coordinate 4,699, forward strand.
ACATCGGCTTTTGTGATCTGTAGTTTTTTTAGTCGCATTTTGCTCCTACTTCTGCAGCGGAACCTTGCCGCGCGCTTTCCATCTTAAAAAAGCTTCGATAAATGGATCCAGCATGCCGTTCATTACAGCATCGACCTGGCCTACTTCCACTCCGGTACGGTGATCTTTAACCAGGGTAAAAGGATGGAAAGTATAGGTTCGAATTTGGCTGCCCCATGCTATCTCCCTCTGATACCCGCGCTCAGTGTTGATTTCTTCAGCCTGTTCCTGCCGATTTAGTTCAGCCAGTCTCGCCTGTAACACTTGCATAGCCTTCTGACGATTACTGTGCTGAGAACGATCATTCTGACAGCTGACCACAATGCCGCTGGGCAGGTGAGTAATACGCACAGCTGAGTCAGTTTTATTGACATGCTGTCCGCCTGCACCGCTTGAGCGAAAGGTATCTATTTTCAGATCATCAGGATTGATAACATACTCTTCTTCTTCAACTTCAGGGATGACATCGACAGAAGCAAATGAGGTGTGGCGCCGTTTCGATGTATCGAACGGTGATATTCTGATCATGCGGTGCACGCCTTTTTCTGCCTGCAGGTAGCCGTAGGCAGCATGACCGCGAATAATAATTGTGGCGCTTTTGATTCCGGCTTCATCGTCGGTGAGAAGATCCACCAGTTCTACCTGGTAACCTTTTTGCTCACTCCATCGATTGTACATCCTTAATAACATCTCAGCCCAATCCTGAGATTCCAACCCCCCGGCACCGGGATGCAAAGACATAATCGCATCACAAAAATCATAGCTGCCGCTAAAGAGCGTCTCGAGCTCCATTTTATCAAGTTTTTCTTTTATTGAATCTATTAGCGGGCCGATTTCACCCAAAGCATCAGCTTCATCAAGTTCATTTTCACTGGCCAGTTCAATAAAGACGCCGGCCTCTTCAATCATTTTTTCCAATTCCTGGAGGGGCCGGATCTTTTCACGCAGGGCACCCTGTTTTTTCAGGTACTCCTGGGTCCGGGTGCTGTCTTCCCAAAAACCGGGCTTTGATGTTTCTGCTTCTGCCTGCTGCATTTCTTTCAGCTTCGCATCATATTCAAAGTGAAGCCCTCATTTCATCAAATCTTTTCTGCTGAAGGTCCAGCTCATCTTTGTATTCTTTCAGCATTCGATCACCTGCTTTCTTTGTAATTATGGATTTAGTATTTGGGATTCAAAATGCTATGTAAATACTGCATAATGCACTTGCCTTATTTTCCACAACATTTTTTGTGCTTTTTACCGCTGCCACAGGGACAGGGTTCGTTGCGTCCAACCTTCTCAACTGTTACCGGCTCCGGTTTTTTCGCCTGGTTTTGTTTGTCCCGGTCCTGCCCTGTCCCGGCGGAAGCAGTACCGCCTCCGACGGTGGCGATACGCGGCCGCAGACCCTGCGCTTCACCTGCAACTTCCTCCCTCCTGGGAGCAGCTGTAACACGAACCTGGAATACTGCCCGCACAACATCGGCCTGAATCTGCTGAATCATATCTTCAAACATATCAAAACTCTGCCGCTTGTACTCCACCAGTGGATTTCTCTGGGCGTAAGCCTGGGTGTGTATTTCATGCCGCAATTGATGCATGGCATCAATAAAATGCATCCAATGCCGATCTACTGTTTTCAGCAGGACGACTCTTTCCAACTCACGCATTATTTCCGGACTAATTTCTTCTTCACGCTCTTTATAAAAGGCGTGTGCTTCTTCAAGAAGCAAGTGCCGGACTTCATCAGTTTCACGATCAATAAGATCGTCCAGGGCAATTTTGCCTTTACGCACAAAAATGTTTTCTGCTCTTTCAAGTATAGCACGGGCATTCTCATCGTCAAGAAAACCAATCTCGGCAGTGTATTCGTGAACAAGGCGATCAAGAACTTCTTCAATCATACCCTGGATAGGCTCTTTCATGTTTTCACCTTCCAGGACCCGACGACGCTGGCCGTAGATCACTTCCCGCTGGTTATTTAAAACATCATCGTAATCAAGCAGGTTACGGCGAATTTCAAAGTTACGCGATTCTACTTTCTTTTGAGCATTTTCGATTCCCCGGCTGACCAGGGGATGATCGATAGGAACATCTTCTTCAATACCAAATCTTCCCATCAAAGATGCTATATTTTCTCCCCCAAACAGCCGCATCAGGTCGTCTTCAAGCGATACAAAAAATTGAGAAGATCCGGGGTCGCCCTGGCGACCGGAACGGCCGCGCAGCTGGTTATCAATGCGGCGGCTTTCATGCCTTTCAGTCCCTAATACATGCAGACCTCCTAAAGCCAACACTTCCTCGCGTTGTTTTTTGGTTTGTGCAACGGCTTCATCTATCAACTCGGAGTGTCGTTTTCCCCAACGACCCTTCTCTTCTTCCGGAAGTTCTGTTTCCTGGAAACCAAATTCTTTCTCCAGCCTTTCCTTGACCAGGTACTCGGGGTTTCCCCCAAGAATAATGTCCGTTCCCCGTCCTGCCATATTAGTTGATATGGTTACGGCCCCTTTACTGCCAGCCTGGGCAATAATGTAAGCCTCACGGGCATGATTGACTGCATTTAGTACTTCGTGCGGGATTTCCTGCCTTTTCAGCACCTTGCTCAGCATTTCCGACTTTTCGACGGATACAGTGCCGACCAGGACAGGCTGCCCCCTCTGCTGACAATCTATAATTTCTTCCACTGCAGCTTTAAATTTGGCCCTCTCTGTTTTATAGATAAGATCGGGCATTTCCTCACGGATAAGTGGTTTGTTAGTAGGAATTGCAACCACGTCCATGCCGTATATGCTGCGAAACTCATCTTCTTCTGTCAGGGCGGTTCCGGTCATTCCGGAGATTTTATCATACATGCGAAAATAGTTTTGGAAGGTAATTGAGGCTACAGTCCGGCTGCCGGCCTGGACCTCCACTCCTTCTTTTGCTTCAATGGCCTGGTGCAATCCGTCTGAATAACGACGCCCGGGCATCAGCCGGCCTGTAAATTCATCGACAATAACCACCTTGCCATCCTGAACAACATAATCGACATCTCTTTCAAACAGTGAGTATGCCTTGATTAACTGATCAAAGTAATGACGATGTTCCCCGGCTGTATCAGCCTCTTGTTCCTCTAGTTCATCTAGGTCATCATCTTCGCCCTGTTCTTTATCCAGTCTTAATAATTGTAAAAGCTGGGGGTTCACCCGTTCAAGCTCACGGTATCCTTTATCTTTTATATCGGCCAGCCTGGTAGCTTCATCAATGACATAGTATAGCTCTTCATCAAGCTGATTAAGGCGCTTCTCAGTCATCAACTGCTGTTTGGTCCGTTCAACCAGCTTTTCCACACCGGGCTCTTTTATAATTTTTAACAGCTTTTTATGCTTGGGAGCACCGCGCCGGGCCAGTAATAGCTTTTCTCCAGCCTCTTCACGCTGATCATTATCGAGATCCTCACGGGCACTGTTAAGCAGATCATTTATAAGTTTGCCCTGCTTGCGAAGTAAATGTTCAACTTCATCTTTCCAGCGGCCGTATTCTTCCTTCGTCTCAACCCTGCTGCTGATAATCAGCGGAGTTCGCGCTTCATCAATCAGAATACTGTCTACCTCATCGATAATAGCATAATGCTGATCTCGCTGAACCATATCATTTTGATATATGACCATGTTATCCCGTAAATAGTCAAACCCTAGTTCGTTGTTTGTAGCGTAGGTTATATCCCGGGCATATTCTTCACGTCTCTGTGCCGGCTCGAGACCCTGGACAATCAAACCGACATTTAACCCCAGAAATTCGTAGACAGGTCCCATCCATTCTCTATCCCGACGTGCCAGGTAGTCATTAACGGTTACAATATGTACTCCTTTGCCGGTCAGGGCATTAAGATAAGCAGGCATGGTTGCTACCAGTGTTTTACCTTCACCGGTTTTCATTTCGGCAATTCGGCCCTGATGCAGAACAAGAGCCCCCATAATTTGCACATCAAATGGGCGCATCCCCGTCTGACGCAGGGCTGCTTCCCTGGTCAGAGCAAATGCTTCAGGCAGGATTTCATCCAGGCTTTCACCCTGATGCAGCCGTGCTTTAAATTTCTCAGTTTGGACTGGAAACTGCTGATCAGGAAGTTCGCTGGCCCAGGACTCCAGATCGTTGACCTGTTCAACAATATTTTGTAAACGGCGCACTTCTTTTTCGTTTTGATCGCCGAATAATTTTTGAATTAATGATGCCATAGAAAATCTCCTTTCCCTAAGTTTACCATAGCTACCCTTCTTAAAACAAAGGCTTCTGCACCGCTGCTTCAGGATCAAGTTCGCTGCAAAGCGCCCAGAGGCTTCCTGAAACGAGGGAATGCCCGCCAAGTATTATCGGAATGGGGCATTCTACTGCCGCCCTTGTAAATTCCCTTAACCAGGGATTACTTATCTCTTTCCACAGCCCAAGGTCAGATAAAAAACGATCCTGATCAGAAGGGTTATGCCTGTAATGATGGATCAAAACCCGGCTGTCGATAAAAGCACAGCGCGCTACCCTGGCCAGGTAGCTGAAAAACAGATCAATGCCGGCATGGTCGATAAGCAAGCCGAGCAGGGATATAACTTCGTTCCCTTCAATGCGGCCCAGCGATTTCATGCCTCGTTCTTCAGAGAA
>SKZS01000186.1 GCA_007127255.1 Syntrophomonadaceae bacterium
AAAATCACAAGGAGTAGTTTATCTCTAATAATATGCAGCCGGCCCGACTTGTGAGGTTTAAACATTTTACCCCCTCCATCAATGTATTCCCTCTCTAGAATCATATCCTAGAGAAGCAAAACACCCCTGATTATTTGCCATAGCGGCGGACCGAGAACAACCAAACCGACTAACACAGCATAAATTGTTGTTAATAAAACAGCTCCTGCGGCAACATCCTTGGCTATTTGAGCCAGGCTGTTGCGTTCTTCTGTATAAAGATCGATTGTTTTCTCGATCGCTGTATTGAATGCTTCAGCAACCAGCACCAGCATTATGGCCGAAAGCAAAAAAAGCTTACCGGATAACGAGGTGTGCAAAAAAAGCCCAAGGATTAAAATAATTACTCCGACCAGGGCATGAATAGTCATGTTCCGTTGAGTTTTAAAGCAATACTGCAGACCGAAAAAAGCATGTTTCAGGCTTTGTAAGACCTTGTGCATTTACTAATCACCCGCCGCAAACTGATCAAATACATTCAATGCATCCTGCTCTTTTTCCCTCATTTTTTCCGCATTAACCTCTGTACTGTGTTCATAGCCAAGCAGGTGCAGCAAACCGTGTATGGCCAGTAGTGCAATTTCACGCTTTATATCATGTCCTGCTCTTTCAGCTTGTGCGTAGGCCTTTTCAACCGATATGTATATATCTCCAACTGCAAATTCTTCCCCGGGCAAAGAATGGGGACCGGAAGAATCCAGGTAGTTGAAAGAGAGAACATCGGTCGGTATGTCTTTATTACTATAGTCCCGGTTCAGACTTTGCAGCAAATGATCATCGGCTATAACTACGCAGAGTTCGCCTGCAGAAAGATTTTCTTCTTCAAGCAGCTGCTCGAGAACCGAGGTGAGATCTCTTATAAACAAGCCGCTAATAGCAGGATCTTTTTTCAGACATTCAATAGCAACGCTCATTTAACAGCTGAACCCCTTTCAAGTTCTGCCTTCAGGGCCTTTTCCGGGTATTCGATCCGTGAATGATAGATGCCCGACATGATATAGATAAATGAATCGGCAATCTGATCAATCTCTTTCAAGGTCAGGTCAGCCTGATCGAGCTGACCATCATCAAGTTTTTCTTTTATCATGCGCCTGATCATCGTTTCGACCCGGTTGCTTGAAGGCTTGGAAAGGGAACGCACCCCGGCTTCTACAGCATCGGCAAGCATAATGATTGCTGCCTCTTTGCTCCGGGGTTTCGGCCCTTCATAACGAAACTTGTCGGCAGACACTTTTTCCCGATCACTATTTTCAAGAGCTTGCTGGTAAAAAAATGAGATCATGCTTGTGCCATGATGTTGAGCAGTTACATCCAGTATTGCTTCGGGCAGCCGATACTTACTGCCCATTTCCAGCCCATCTTTAGGATGAGCACCAATAATCAAGGCACTGAGGTTTGGTGATAACTTGGTGTGGGGGTTTTCTCCCGACAGCTGATTTTCGGAAAAGAAATATGGCCGTTTAAGCTTGCCAATGTCGTGGTAATAGGCTCCAACCCTGGCCAGCAGTGCATTAGCCTTAACCGATTCCGCTGCAGCTTCTGCCAGGTTGGAAACCATCATGCTATGATAATAAGTACCCGGCGCTTTCATAAGCATCTGCTTTAGCAGAGGATGATTCGGGTTGGATAATTCCAGCAGGGTAATAGCAGTAGTCACCCCGAAAAGGCTTTCCAGGAAGGGCAGCAAACCAATAGCGACAACTGCTGACAGCAGACCATTTCCAATTCCCGCAGCCATACTATAGCCAAAGCTAACCAGTGAATCATACTCCAGGCTGACATTGCCAAAGAATAAATAGGTGGCAATAATAACAGCAGCATTAGTTCCCGCCACATAAAAACCGGCCCGGACTAAATCGCTGCGCTGGCTTAAACGGGTAACGGCATAAATTGAAACCAAACCGCCCATTAAGGCAACAAGAATAAATGAGAAATCTCCACCTGAAACCAGGCCGACCAGCAAGGCTAAAACGAGGTTTATAATCACCGCCAGTTTATAGCCAAAGATAACCGTAATGAGTATAACTCCCATCGCCACCGGGATCAGGTACCCTGAGAAATAATTGGCTGCCACTATAAAAAGCAGGGTGATGATAGTTATCAATCCCATCAGCAGCATTAATTTAGGGCTTCTAATAACTTCATTTACAAAAATGTGCATGTAGATACCGACGAGAATAAAAATAATGACCAGCAGCAGAAATAACCCGGTGTAACCCAGGTAATCAATCTGCTGACCCATAATCAGCCCCAGGGTTTCAAGCTGGGCGAGCTGTCTTTCAGTTACCGGTTCGCCTTCACTGACGATCAGGGTATTGCGTAAAATTACTACCGGCTCAACACTACCCCTGGCTTCTTCCCTTTGTTCCTCGGTAGCCTGGGCGTTATAGAACATATTTTGATTAATATGCGGTTCAATAACAACCTCGGCAATTCTTTTCAAATCAGAATTGAAAGGGTAGAGGGCAATCTCCCTGGAGAGTCGGCGCATCGCAGAATCTGTTTCATCTTCATAGATACCCTGCTCAAATATTTCCCGTATAGAATTATTCATGCGCTCCTGCAGATCCCTTAAGGTGCCTTCGTCGGTAAAAAGCGCTTCAACCCTGCTGTCAGGGAGCGCTTCAGGGATCTCATCCTGCAACAGCTCCACCTTTTCTTCCCGTTCAAGCTCCGGATCATCTTTTATTTTTATAACCCTGTCAAAAAATAAATTGACGTTCCTGAGAGCACTTTCCAGAACAGCCGGCTGATAATCATAAACCTCGCCCACGTTGTCAGCAGCTTGCTCCCTGAGTTGTTCGGTGGTATATTCATCTATAAAATCACGGGGGGCATAGATCGTGCGTGGACTCGGGCGGCCCACGGTGAGATCAAAACGGGCAGGCATGCTGACCAAAACCAGCAAACCATATATAACGAGAAAAAGAACTATACCCAGGACAAGTTTCTGCAACCTTATATTGTCTTTAAAAGAAATAGACCGGCTAAAAAGATCACCGAGAACTGTTTTTTTCTTCATCATTAACCCTTTCTTTCCTGGCTTCGAAGGCTTCATAGGCCTTGATAATACTCTGGACCAGGGGATGCCTGACGACATCCTTGTCGGTCAGGTAAACCAGGGCGATGCCTTCAATCTCGGCCAAAATCTGCCGGGCCTGTTCCAGGCCGGAATAGCGGCCTTTCGGCAGGTCTATCTGGGTTATATCTCCTGTAATAATCGCTTTTGAGCCAAACCCAAGGCGGGTTAAAAACATTTTCATTTGCTCAGAAGTGGCATTTTGACCCTCATCGAGAATGACAAATGAATCATCAAGGGTCCGTCCCCGCATGTAAGCAAGGGGTGCAATTTCTATTATACCCTTCTCACGATACTTCTGAAAGGTATCGATCCCTAACAGGTCATATAACCCATCGTAGATGGGCCTCAGGTAAGGATCAACCTTTTCCTGAAAGTCTCCCGGTAAAAATCCTAGATGCTCACCTGCTTCAACTGCCGGCCGGGTTAATACAAGGCGCTGCACCTGCTTATTTTTTAAAGCATCTACAGCCATGGCCAGGGCCAGGTACGTTTTACCTGTTCCTGCCGGACCGATAGAAAGAACAATATCATTGCTGCGAATTGCTTCTAAATAACGTTTTTGACCGACTGTTTTGGGACGAATCTGCTTGCCCCGGTGAGTGACCAGGATCAGATCGCTGAACAGGGAGGGAATCATAGCCACTTCACCCTGCTCCGTCAGTTTCAAAGCATATTCAAATTCCCGGCCAGAAAGAAGATGGCCTTTGCGAATGTGGGTCAACAATTCCTGAAACATACAGTAGACTGTTTCTACATCTGCCGAGTTCCCCTCAATAACCAACTCATGACTCTTTGGGATCAGGCGAACATCAAAGCGATCTTCAATTAGTTTAAAATGACTATCAAGCTTGCCAAGGAGCTGAACTGATTCATCAGCGCTGTTAAGCAGAACAGTCCGGCTCGATATATTTTCTGTCAATAAAAAACATGCTCCTTTCATACAGAAATACCTGATTCGACAATAAGAATTATAAACTTAACTGATGATATGATCAAGAAACGCAAGCTGTTTAGCGCTTTCGGCGAAGAGCAAGTGGAGGGTCGATTATTTCATGAAAGATAAATGCAGCTACCAGGGGTTCTTTTTGGCTCAAAGCCTGCTGCAGGTTAAGAGGTATTGACGAAGGCTTCCCGGCACCTGGCGCAATAAGCTGTTCAGGCCTTTGCGGTTTTTGTTTAGCTGTCTCTTTGCCGGGCTCCTTAACTGTTTCCGAAGTCGTGATACCCGGACTCACCCGGGTATCACGATCGGTTTCAGGGTCATAAAATGATACAGATCGAAAATAAGTATCTTCATCTTTTCGGGAATGCAGCGACTCTTTTGGCGCGAACCTGTCAGCATCAACCGACACTCTTTGCCTTTCAACCTGCCTGCCACCCCTGAGTGCACGGCCCAGAAAGTTTATGATATTAAAAACGATGATAATAATAATTAAAGTTATAATCCCTTCCATAAGCAAATAGCCTCCTGCTTAGATATTTTCATCTTCCTGTTGACCTTCCTGGCCTAATTTACTTATGTTCTGGCGCATATCGGTATCAGCCATGACATTTTTAAGCTGGTAGTAATCCATTACCCCCAGGTTGCCCTCGCGCAGGGCCTGGGCTAAAGCCCGCGGAACTTCCGCTTCAGCTTCTGTAACTTTAGCTCTCATTTCCTGAACTGAAGCAATCATCTCCTGTTCATGGGCAACAGCCATCGCCCGCCGTTCTTCAGCCTTGGCCTGGGCAATACGCTTATCAGCTTCGGCCTGATCTGTTTGCAGTTGTGCGCCGATATTTTTGCCAACATCAACATCGGCAACGTCAATAGATAGTATCTCGTAGGCTGTCCCGGAATCGAGGCCTTTTGTGAGAACAGTATTAGAAATATTATCAGGGTTCTCAAGTACTACCTTATGATTGCCGGAAGAACCGATCGTGGTTACAATCCCTTCTCCGACCCGGGCAATAATTGTCTCTTCACCGGCGCCGCCAACCAGACGATCAATATTAGCCCTTACAGTAACTTTCGCCCGCGCTTTGACTTCAATTCCATCCTTTGCTACCGCCGCCACCACGGGAGTTTCGATAACCTTGGGGTTAACGCTCATTTGAACTGCCTCAAGAACATCACGGCCGGCCAGATCAATAGCCGCCGCCCTTTCAAAAAGCAGCGGTATTTCAGCACGCTGAGCGGCGATCAGGGCATTAACCACCCTGTCTACATTACCTCCGGCTAAAAAATGACCTTCCAGTTTGTTAACATTTAAATCAAGGCCTGCCTTGGTCGCTTTAATAAGGGGAGAAACAATTTTAACCGGGACAACCCGCCGCAAACGCATTCCGATCAGGGCAAAAATACCAACCGGAACCCGGGCAGCCAGGGCCGAAATCCACAGGCCCAGGGGTATAAAGCTAAAAATAACAACAATACCGATAATTATTAAAGCAATAAATATCAGGGGAATAATAATCTCTTCCATTTTCAACCTCCTCAATTTTGTACTAAGCCACAGGGACGGTTCCATCGTCTTCCCTTCGGCCTTCGCTGCGCTCCGGGACGCTCGAACCGTCCCTGTGGCGCCGCTTATTCAGTAATCTTTTGCTTTAGGGCTAGGATTTTTCAGCTTGATTACGTCGAACGATAACCCGAACACCTTCAACCCTGTCAACAATAAGCTTTTCACCGGCGGGGATATAAGAACCATCGCTAACTACATCAATACGCCGGCCATCAATTGTTGCCGCACCCGAAGGGCGCAGAGAAGTTTCAGCTACACCCTCTTTGCCAACCAGGTTCTTTTGATCTAGAGGGGCTACATATCCCAAATCAGCTGTTTCTTCTTCCGAGAGAATAATATGGCGCAGCATTCCCCTCCGGGAAAAAAAACGAAAGGCAAATACTGCAAACACTGCAGAAAGAACAACAGCTATAAGCAGCATAACCATCCCGGTCTGAACTGAAACAGCTGCCAGGACAATTGAGGCAATAGTTGAGATCAAACCCCCAAGGCCAAACACGCCCAGCCCGGGCATAAATGCCTCAACCAGCATAAGGGCGATACCAAAAACAAACAAAATCAAAACCCAGTATTCAGCCATCCCGGCAGCAATATTACCGCCAAAATAAAGCGCGAAAGCTGCCATACTAATTATACCGGCAGCACCAAAACCGGCGCTGATCACCTCAAGAATTAGACCACCGATACCGATCATTAATAAAAGTGTCCCGACAAACGGATTGGTGGTCCAGCTAACCAGGGTATCGGTAACTCTCGATTCAACAATATGCACTTGCGCTTCCGCTTTACCGACACTCTGCAGCAACCCGGCAAGGTCAGCTACAGTTCCTTCACTGTAACCAACCTCGAGCGCCTCTCCCGCTGTAAGTGTCAACAAAGCTCCCTCTTCAACGAGCCCTTCTATTGCGATATCCCGGCGAACCATTGCTGATGCTATCTGTGGGTCACGATCCCTCCGCTCGGCCATACCGGCCATCTCACTTTCCCAAAAGGAAATGGTTTTTTCATCAACTTCACCCACACCCAGTAATCTCGGTTCAGCAGCACCAATAGTACTGCCCGCTGTCATGTATATTTCATCAGAAGCCAGGGCCAGGTAAGCGCCGGCAGAAATGGCATTTGGCCGGATATAAGCATATATCGGCCTGTCGTAATCATCCATCAAGCGCCTTATTTCTTCAGCGGCGTTAATATAACCGCCCGGAGTGTCAAATTCCATTATAACTGCTGCAGAATTAATGTTCTCGGCTTCCCCAAGCGCATGAGCTACATAGCTTACGGTCCCCGGATCGATAACACCCTTGATCTCTATCAAGACTACCAGACCGTTATCTGAATCGCCGGTACCAACAGGTGCAATTAGCACTAATCCAACAGCCAGGAAGGCTATCCATATTAACAATCTTTTGCAAATTGGCAACCAGGTGCTCTCCTTATTTAAAAGCCCAGCCGTACAGGCCGGACTTTTATTCCAAATTATTTTCGACTAATTGTCGGACTTTGCCACCATCGGCTTTACCCTTAATTCGGGGCATAAGTAGGCTCATCACTTTTCCCATCTCCCGCTTTGATTCTGCCCCACTTTCGGCAATCGCTTCTTTAACCATCTTAACCAGTTCTTGATCAGATAGCTGTTCCGGAAGATATTCGCTTAAAATTTCTATTTCCTGCTTTAGATCATCTACAAGATTCTGACGACCGGATCTTTCAAAATCTTCTAAAGCATCCTTTCTCCTTTTAACTTCCCGGGTCAGGATAGCCAGCTCTTCCTTGTGATCAAGGGGAGCCTTTTTTTCGATAGCGGCGTTTTGAATCTCAGCCCGCAGCAGGCGAATTACCGATAGGCGAAATTTATCTTTAGCTCTCATCGCATCTTTTTGATCCGATGAGAGCTTCTCTGCCAAGGTGCTTTCAGTCATAAGCATGCACCCCCATCACTACAGTTTAGCGACGCCTCTTACGCGCAGCCTCAGCCTTTTTCTTGCGGCGCACACTTGGTTTTTCGTAATGCTCACGCCGCCGTGCCTCGGATAAAACACCGGCTCGAACACATTGTTTCTTAAACCTCTTCAAAGCTTTATCAAGGTTCTCATTTTTCCCGATTTTAACTTCCGTCATAATTCTTCCCCCCTCTCCTTAAAACCGCTGCCTGAGGGCCTGTTTCAAAATTTCTAAACACCCTTACCCTTGGCTATGGTTTGCAACAAAGGTCTTCCTCCCAGGAGGTGGAGGTGAAGGTGAAAAACAATCTGCCCGGCATCCGCGCCACAATTGATTACCACCCGGTAGCCTTTCTTATCCAGCTTGAAATCCCTGGCCACCTGGTTCGCTACCGTATGCATGTAACCGATCAGAGCTTCATCATCGGTTTCAAGATCCAGCAGAGTCGGGATATGCTTATGCGGAACAATTAGAATATGAACGGGAGCCGCCGGGTTAATATCTTTAAAAGCGATCACTTTATCATCTTCATATACTATGTCTGCATCAAGTTCCCGTTTAATAATCTTACAAAAAATGCATTCTGCGGACATCACTATACCTCCTGACCGGTATTATATCACAGCATAAAGAAGCAATCAAAAAGATTGCTCTTGTGGATTCAATACTTAACTTCGATAAAAGACCTGTTTTAACCTTTTTAGACGAAAAATTTTTACACAGTTTTAGCGATAGGCTATAATTAAGTAAGCGGCGCCAGAAAATGAGAGTGATTAATAATGGAAATTGAAATTCAGGAAGCCCTTCAACGTTCGGACATTTTATTGATCGATGTTCGTTCTCCCGGTGAATATGCCGAGGCCTCTATCCCCGGTGCTGTAAATATTCCTCTCTTTGAGGATCGGGAGCACCACCAGGTCGGTATTATTTTTCACCAGCTCGGAGAAGCCGAAGCACGGCGGGTAGCCCTGGAAATAATAGCGCCCAAGCTACCTGGGCTGGTTGATAAGATTGTTAAATCCAGCGGCATAAAAACGCCCCTCCTTTATTGCCAGCGGGGAGGCTTGCGCAGTTTAAGCCTTTTTGAAATACTGAAGATTACAGGCATTCCCGCTTTAAGACTGAAAAAAGGATATAAAGCCTACCGCCAGTATGTAAACAAAAGAATTACCACTTACAAACTTAACAGCAAGTTTATTGTTCTACACGGGTTAACAGGTGTCGGTAAAACAGTCGTGCTTAAAAAACTCAAAGCTAAAGGCTGTCCGGTTATCGATCTTGAAGGGCTTGCCAAGCACCGCGGGTCAGTTTTTGGCGCTGTCGGCATGGATAACGGTCGTTCCCAAAAAGATTTTGACGCCCTGCTTCTCCAGGAACTCGACCGGTACAACCAGGAGGAATATATATTTATTGAAGGAGAAGGGCGCCGTATTGGCAATATATACCTGCCGCCTTTCCTGGCCAAGGCGATGGACGAAGGTTGTCAGATTCTTTTAACCGCTTCAATGGAAACCAGGGTTAATCGCATTGTAGAAACATATATTCCCGCATCGATGCCGGAACATTTATTTGATGATCTTAAAGCTGCCCTGGAAGCGCTGAGAAAACGGTTGGGCAACAAAAAAGTCGATTTGCTGCTGAATATGCTTGAGCAGGGAAATTACCGTGATATCGCCAGAACTATGTGTTCCGACTACTACGATCTTTTCTACAGCGATTCAAGACCGGAATGCTCACAGTTTGAGACATTAGTTGATGCAGAAAATATTGAATTAGCAGCAGATAAACTTTTGGAAATCAGAAAGCAGGCAAAGTCTTTTCTTGTCAAGAGTGCAAAATAACATTAGTTAAATGTTTGCCAGGTACTTTTTTTTCGGCGATAGAGTATTGCATAAACTGCTCCATTAGCTATATAATCAATATTATTACAATAGATAGGAGTGATTATAGCAGATGAATCCCTACGATGCTGCACATGCCCTAGCCAAGGCCCTACGTGAATCTCCTGAATTTAAAGAAATGAAAAAAGCACAGGATGATGTTAAAGCTGACATTTCTGCAAAAGAAATGCTGCTTGACTTCCGCCGGGAACAGTTTAACATGCATAAGCAGCAGCTGTCCGGTGTTGAAGTCTCCCAGGAACAAAAAGAAAAGCTGGAAAAATTATTTGAAGTTGTAAACATGAACTCACTGATCAAGCGCTTGTTAAACGCAGAATACAAAGTTTCGATCATGCTGCAAGATATTCAGAAAATTATCAGTGAAGCTAACAAAGAAATCTACGACGAAGAACTGATAGGCAGCACCGAAGACCTCTTCGGTGAACAGGAATATGAGCAATAGAAATAAAAGCTACCGGGCGCTTCTAATTGATTTAGACGGAACCCTGCTTAATCTTGATATCGATCGGTTTATACCGGTATATCTCGAGGCGCTTTCTAAAAAGTTTACCGAATTTATCAGCCAGGAAGATTTTATCAGCCATCTGTTTAAGGCAACAAGCAGAATGGTTGAAAATGACGATCCCCTGATGAAAAATGAAGTGGTCTTCTACGATGAGTTTTATCGCCTGACTGGACTTGAACGTAACCAGGTCAAATCTATAGCCGATGATTTTTACAGGCAGGAGTTCTCTGCTTTAAGCTTTTTTGGAAAAAAACATCCTTATTCCCGGGCAGTAATTGAAGCAGCAAAGAGTAAAAACCTGGTTTTAACTCTAGCTACCAATCCGGTTTTTCCGACAGCTGCTACCATGCACCGCCTCTCCTGGAGCGGCCTTTCCAGGCAGGACTTTCAGCTGGTGACAACCATGGATAACATGCATTTTTGCAAGCCCAGGAAAGAGTACTACCTGGAAATTGCTAAAAAAATTAATTGTCCCCCTGAACAGTGCCTCATGGCCGGCAATGACACCCTGGAAGATCTAAATGCTTCAGAAGCGGGAATGGGAACTTTCCTGGTGGAAGATTTCATTATCCAGCGGGGAGGAGAGGAACCCAGATGCGACTACCGGGGAAGTCTAGAGGACCTGGTTGGATTTATTGAACAGTTGCGATAATACAAGTAAAAATATGTAGACTTTAACTTTTTGCAGGTAATACTTTTTCAGTATCTATAATTATATCGCTGTATTATTTCTCACGGACAGGATTTTTTCCTGTCCTTTTACTTTTTGTATAAGCTGCCCTGATATGCGATCCTTCGTCCTGGTCAAGACGGGCATTGACCTCGCTGCCCCGCCAGTGGATTCCCTTGATTGAAGTATTAATTCTTACCCACAGGTAGTGAGGTGTAAAACCTTCGCCATAAGCATAAGGAACTACTTTTTCAACCAGGACGGGCTGGATGGTGCCTAAAAACTGCTTCCTGTATTCGGATGCCATCTCTTCGCCTAATTCTATCATCTGGCTGCTGCGTTTCTCTTTAACCTGATTGGGTAATTGACCAGGAAAATCGGCTGCTGCTGTATCGGGACGGGAAGAATACTTGAAAACATGGAGACGGCTGAATCCTATATCGCTGATCAGCTTGAGGCTGCGTTGATGGTGTTTCTCAGACTCCCCGGGGAAACCGACGATGACATCTGTACTTAACGATAACCCCGGAATCTCCTGTTTGAGCCACTTGGCCAGGTACAGGTATTCAACCGGTTCGTAAGGCCGGTTCATCAACCGTAAAATTTCCCCATCCCCGCTCTGCAGGGGAATATGCAGGTGGGGGCAAATAAGTTTTGAGCTGCTGATTTGCTCAACCAACTCGGAATTTATGTCGGAAGGTTCCAGTGAGCTAAGACGCAGACGCAGCAATCCGGGTATTTCTTCCAGATCTTTTAAGAGGGCAGCTAATGATACATCCTGAAGATCTGTTCCATAAAGTCCAAGATGAACGCCGGTTAGCACCAGCTCACGGCAACCTGAATCAATAAGAGTCCTGGCCCTGAGCATGACTTCTTCAGGCGGCATACTTCGCAGGGGTCCCCGGACCCTGGGTACAACGCAATAACTGCATAGTTGATTGCAGCCTTCCTGTACTTTTAAAAAACCCCTGGTGCGGCCCCTTCGTCCTGCAGGAGGCAGCAGTTCAAACCCTTTGCCCGCCCGGTGTGAAGTTACCAGGTTGAGCAACTTGCCACGTTGTAGTGATTCAACCAGGTCAGGCAGAGTTTCACGCCCCTGGTTCCCAATGATCAGATCTGCCGTGTCCATCTGCCTTATCTGTTCCGGTTCTCCCTGGGCATAGCAACCTGTAGCCACAATAATTGCATCCGGAGAACGTTTTCTGGCCCGGCGAATTGCTTTGCGCGATTTATGATCACTTTGCCCTGTTACAGTGCATGTATTAATGATATATACATCGGCCTGATCTTTAAATGAAGTAATTCGAAAACCGGCTTTTTCAAAAAGAACCTGTAAAGATTCTGTCTCACAAAAGTTTACTTTGCAACCAAGGGTATAGAATGCCGCTTTTTTCTTCAATTGCACACACCTTCTCCATAAAGATCACCCCAGGCTGCCTGGACCATAGTGATCACCGCAACTGCAGCAGTTTCACTGCGCAGGATCCGGGGGCCGAGGTGAACTTTTTCGGCGCCGGCCTTGACTAAAGCTTCTATCTCATTACTATCAAACCCTCCTTCAGGTCCAATAAACAGAAAGACAGCCCTGTCATTTGAACAGGGCTGACTTAAAAAATCGCTGATTGTAATTTCTTTTTCTTCTTCCCACGGGACCAGGACTTTATGGTTCTCAATCCGCGGCAGTACAGACTGCAGTGTGCAAACAGGCTCGATTTCGGGTAGATACGCCCGCCGACACTGGGCTGCCGCAGCACGTACTTTACTGCTCCAGCGTAAAAGTTTTTTTTCATCCTGCTGACGTCCATGATGCGGTATGCTCCGCTCGGTCAGTAATGGCACAATCCGGTAAACGCCAAGTTCAACAGCCTGTCTGATAATCAAATCCATTTTATCACCTTTAACCAGAGACTGGAAAAGGGTGATCTTAAGAGGTGATTCCGCCGGGGGTTGCACTTCACCTAATAATACACGGACTTCCTGCGGAGAAGATAAAACTATCCTGGCCTGCCTGGCGATACCCAACCCGTCTGAAACAACTATTTCGTCTCCCGTTTTTAAGCGTAACACCCGATAGGCATGATTAAGATCCCGATCAAAAAGGGTTATTTCATCCCCGCTGTTAAGAGCTTCTCCTTCAGTAAAAAAGTAGTGCATGAGCGCCTCCAAAACAAGCGGGTATTACCCTCCGCCGAAAGCATCTTTAAATTTGTCAAGAAAACTTCTGTTTTCAAGGCCTACTTCTTCCCCGCTGATATGGGCAAGTTCAGCAAGGAGCTCTTTCTGGCGGGGATTTAGCCGTTTTGGCACTTTTACTTGCACTTTCACCCGCAAATCGCCTTTGCCTGAGCCCCTTAACTGAGGCATTCCATGGCCTTTTAAACGAAAAGTAGCGCCATGCTGTGTTCCTTCGGGTATCCTTAACTCTGCAGTGCCGGCCAGGGTGGGCACTTCCATTTCCACACCCAGGGCAGCCTGGCTGATACTGATTGGCACTTCCAGGATCAGGTCATTACCCTGGCGCTTAAATTTTTTGTGAGGCTTAACCCGGACTATAACATATAGATCACCCGGAGGGCCTCCCCTGATACCGGCTTCGCCTTCCCCGCTAACTCGAAGCCGTGAGCCATCCTCAATGCCTGCGGGAATCTTTATGTCAACTTTCCGTTCTTTGACAACACGTCCCTGTGCCCTGCAAGCCGGGCAGGGTTCCCTGACAACAGTACCTTCGCCGCGACAGTCTCTACAAACCTGCGTGCTCATTATTCGACCAAAAGGTGTGCTCCGGGCAAACTGCTGCTGCCCGCTGCCTCTGCAGGCCGGACATGTTTCAGGTCTTGTTCCTGCTTTGGCCCGGCTGCCTTCACATTCAGAGCAGGTTTCGGTACGCGGTATATTAATCACCTTTTCAACACCGTTAAAAGCTTCCTCCAGGGTGATATCCAGATCGTAGCGCAGGTGATTACCCTGTTCGGGTCCCGGAGGACGGCGCCTGCCTGCGCCGGCCATACCGCCAAAAAACTGCTCAAATATTTCATCTATACCACCGCCGAAACCGAAACCGCCAAAGCCCGAACCGCCAAAGCCTTCCGGTCCGGCTCCGCTACCATCAAAACCGGCTTGATGTCCAAAACGATCATACTGATCCCTTTTTTGCGGATCACTCAAAACATCATAAGCTTCCTTGATTTCATTGAACTTCCCGGCTGTTTCGGCATCATCCTTATTGAAATCAGGATGGTACTGCTTGGCCAGGCGCCGATATGCTTTTTTCACTTCATCGGGTGAAGCTCCACGCTCCAAACCGAGTACTTCATAATAATCTCTTTTACTCATATCCAGATATCATCCTCACTAATCATTTGACACCTTAACTATCTTTCTTGTCTTCTGCACTCTCTTCTTCGCTGCCTTCCTCTGCACTTCCTTCTTCATCCTGCACATCGTAGTCAGCATCTACCACATTTTCATCCTCGCTGCTTTCTCCGCCTTCTTCTCCTGCTGCTTCAGCGGCAGCTTCACCTTCCTGGGCTTTCGCCTGTTCATATAGCTTGGTCGAAAGTTCATGCATGAAGGAGTTCATTTTCTCGGTAGCCTCTTTAATACGATCGAGATCTTCGCCCTTCGAAGCCTCCCTCAATTCCTCAATTGCCTTGTTGACTTCCTCTGCCTTGTCCGGCTCTACTTTGTCACCAAGATCTTTAAGAGACTTTTCAGCACTGTAAGCGAGGCTGTCAGCCTGGTTGCGAGCTTCGGCAAGCTCCCGGCGCTGTTGATCCTCTTCGGCATATTTTTCCGCCTCATTGACCATTTCGTCAATCTGATCTTTCTCCAAACCGCTTGAAGCAGTAATTGTAATATTCTGCTCACGGTTGGTACCAAGATCTTTAGCCGAAACATTAACGATACCATTGGCATCGATATTAAAGCTTACTTCGATTTGCGGCACACCGCGCGGAGCAGGAGGAATGCCGTCAAGCATAAAGCGACCCATTGTTTTGTTGTCAGCCGCCATAGCCCTTTCGCCCTGAAGAACATGTATTTCCACACTGGTCTGATTATCAGCTGCAGTTGAAAATATTTGTTTCTTCTCGGTCGGAATGGTGGTATTGCGTTCAATAATTTTAGTATAGACACCGCCCAAAGTTTCAATGCCCAGGGAAAGCGGCGTTACATCCAGCAGCAGAACATCTTTAGCTTCGCCACCCAGCACAGCAGCCTGGTAAGCGGCGCCCATGGCAACGACCTCATCCGGGTTAACACCTTTATGCGGCTCCTGGCCGAGAAGTTTGCGTATCGCTTCCTGGACAGCAGGAATTCGTGTGGAGCCGCCGACCAGAATAATCCGATCGACCCCTTCAGAGTTCAAACCGGCATCTGCAATAGCCTGTCTGGTCGGACCCATTGTTTTTTCAACCAGGTCGGCAGTCAATTCATCGAATTTTGCCCTGGTTAATGGAACATTGAGGTGTTTCGGGCCGTCCTGGGTAGCCGTGATGAAAGGAAGGTTTATGTCAGTCGACGTAACCGAAGAAAGCTCAACCTTGGCTTTTTCTGCCGCTTCGCTAAGCCTCTGCAGGGCCATGCGATCTTTACGCAGGTCTATACCCTGATCTTTCCTGAACTCCTCGGCCACGTAATCGACAACCCTCTGATCGAAGTCATCGCCACCAAGCCGGTTGTTTCCACTGGTGGCTTTAACCTCAACCACGTCATCACCCAGTTCTAATACAGAAACATCAAATGTCCCTCCACCAAGATCGAATACCAGGATTTTTTGATCGCCTTTTTTGTCCAACCCGTAAGCAAGGGCAGCAGCTGTTGGTTCATTGATAATGCGCAGGACTTCAAGACCGGCAATGGTGCCGGCATCCTTAGTCGCCTGCCGCTGGCTATCGGTAAAGTAAGCAGGCACTGTAATAACAGCCTGCGTAATTTTCTCACCCAGAAAGCTCTCTGCATCGGTTTTAAGCTTTTGCAGAATCATTGCTGAGATCTCCTGCGGAGTATACTCTTTATCATCAATTTCAGCCTTATATTCTGTCCCCATCTCACGTTTAACTGAAGTAATAGTGCGATCCGGGTTAGTAATAGTTTGGCGCTTCGCGACCTGGCCTACCAGGCGCTCGCCTTCCTTGGTAAATGCAACTACTGACGGCGTCAACCTGCTGCCTTCTGCGTTGGCGATAATTTCCGGTTCACTGCCAATTAAGGCAGCAACTACTGAGTTGGTTGTTCCTAAGTCAATCCCTACTACTTTTCCCATTTTTCTTCCTCCTAAGCTTGTCTTTAATAAAAATAATTAGTTTTAAAAGACGGCGAGTAGAATCAGCCGCTTATTTATAAGCCATGTGTTTCTAAGTTTCATACCTTTACTTTGATCCCGACTTTTGAGAACTGCCGGATACTACTCCCCGCAAACCTTAACCATAGCAGGCCGCAGAACTTTCTTCCGATGGTGATAACCTTTCTGTAGTTCTTCCAAAACAATTCCCGGTTCACTCTGATCACTTTTTTCCTGCATCACGGCATGATGACAGTTCGGATCAAACTTGCAGCCGACTGCTTCGATCTCGCTAACTCCTTCCTGCTCAAGTATCTGTATAAGCTGCTTATAGATCATTTCCAAACCTTCAACATGACCTGCAGGCATGTTTTCGTCCGAGCAGGCAGATTCAAGAGCACGTTCCAGGTTGTCTAGAACAGGCAATAGACGGCTGAGAAATTGGTGCAGGGCGTATTCCCTGGCCTCAGCTTGTTCTATTTTACTGATCCGCCGCAGGTTATCAATATCGGCCTGTTTACGCTTTAATTTATCTAGCAGCTCCTCTTTTTCCTGCTGCCACTCCGGGGACTCTTCTCCTGATTGGTTGACGTCTTCTGCAGTTTCTTCTTCAGCGATAACTTCAGCTTCATCCGATTCTTTTGTTATTAGATCTTGTTCTTCGATTTCTTCGGGGGCCTGTTCTTCATTTTTCTTTTTATTGTTCTTTTCCTCGGGCATACAATAATTCACCTGCTTGCTAATATTTTAGATATCATCCTGTCAGGAACTAAGATTCTGGTTTAGGTAATCTACCAGGCGGCGCATCACACTGATCACCCGGCTGTAATCCATCCTGGTCGGGCCAAGAACCCCGACAATACCTGAAGTTTTGTCGTGTATCTTGTAGGTTCCGGTAATCAATGTGCATTCTTTGATATCTTCATACTCATTTTCTGCTCCAATTCTGACAACGATGTCGTCTTCACTGGAGGCATCTTCCAATATTTTAAAAAGAAGTGGTTCCTGTTCAAAAAGGTTTAGCATTCTCCTGACTTTATCGACATCTTTAAACTCAGGTTGGTTAAGAATATTGGTTGTTCCACCCAGAAATACCCTGATCTGCTTTTCTTCCATCAGACTTTCTTCTAAGAGGATAAAGGCCTGTTCCAGTATTTCCAGACGCCTGAACAGATCTCGCTTTAACTCGTTAATCAGGGAAGTGGTAACTTGATCTATTGTTAAACCATAAAGCTTCTGGTTCAGATAAGATACTACCTGGTGCAGTTCAGACGGGCTCAATTGCTGCTGCATTTCAATAACCTTATTCTTAATAAAGCCTGTATCTGTAATTAATACAACCAGGCTGCGCTTATCATCGAGCGGCAAAATACGCAGGTGTTGAAAGGCGCTCTTCTGGAATTGCGGCCCCATGACAAGTGAAGTCTGGTTAGTAGCCGAAGATAAGACCCGTGCCGAGTTATTGATGATCTGTTCAATTTCGCGCATCTTCTCAGTGCTTAAAGAACTGCTTATCGCCATCTCATCATCAGCACTGAGATCATCTATATCTATCAGGTTATCTACATAGTAACGATACCCGAGCTGGGTCGGGACTCTTCCGGCTGAAGTATGGGGCTGAATCAGGTATCCCATTTCTTCGAGATCAGCCATCTCATTGCGGATAGTAGCAGAACTCAAATCCATCCGATGAGAACGAGCAACTGTCCTCGAACCGACTGGCTCGGCGGTTATAATATAGTTAATAACAACCGCCTTAAGTATCTGTTCTTTCCTCTCATTAAGAGGTACTACCATGATCAATCCCCCGTTTCTTACCTTTAGCACTCGTAACCCCAGAGTGCTAAAGCTACATAAAAAATATCATTCTTCGTGGGGGTTTGTCAAGTTGATTAAAAGATTTCATCAACAGAGAAACAATTAACCCTTACCGGCAACCTCTTGCTTTTTGCGATATTCTGCAATAGCGTTATGCAGCGCATCCGCAGCCAGGTTTGAGCAGTGCAGCTTGAGAGGGGGAAGCCCGCCAAGCTGCTCGGCCACATCCTGGTTGGTAACTTGCATCGCCTCATCGAGTGTTTTTCCTTTTACTATTTCCGTAAGCATACTACTGCTGGCGATAGCCGCTCCACAACCGTAAGTTTGAAAACTGACATCTACTATTCTTTCATCTTTAACTTTGATATAAAGTTTCATCGTATCGCCGCACTTAAAGCTTCCTGTTTCACCTACAGCATCTGCGTCGGGCAGATCCCCAACATTGCGAGGGTTATTGAAGTGATCGACTACTTTTTCATTATACATATACAGTTCTCCTCTCTATTATCCGGACCTGCGAATTGGAGATATTCGTCGCAGTCTGTCAACTACTGCAGGCACTTTTTCCAGGACATAATCTATATCTGTCTCACTGTTTCCCCTGCCCAGGCTAAACCGTACAGAACCATGAGCAGTCTGATGGTCCAAGCCAATTGCAGATAAAACATGAGATGGGTCAAGTGAACCCGAGGAACAGGCTGAACCACTGGAAGCAGCAATACCTTCCATATCAAGGCTCAACAGTATTGCTTCTCCTTCGATATATTTAAAACTGACATTTACATTGCCTGGCAAACGTTCTTCAGGATGACCGTTAAGAACAACTTCGTCAATTTTTAAAAGTCCTTCTATTAACTTATCTCTTAATGATTGGAGGGTATTAATTTTATGAGGAATCTCTTCAACGGATAGTTCGAGAGCCCGGGCAAGACCAATTACACCGGGTACATTCTCGGTTCCCGGCCTCAGCTTTCCTTCCTGGCCTCCCCCGCGATAGAGGGGATCAATTTTTATCCCTTTGCGCTTATAAAGAGCGCCGACACCTTTGGGACCATTAAATTTATGGGCAGACAATGATAAAAAGTCAACCTGCATTTTTTTAAGATCAACCGGCAGCTGTCCTACAACCTGGACAGCATCTGTGTGAAAAATAATATTATGTTTAGCGGCAATTGCCCCGATCTCCTCTAAAGGCTGCAAAGTGCCTATCTCATTATTTGCGGCCATTATCGAAATAATAAACGTCTCCGGGGTAATTGCATCCTCAACAGTGGAAGGATCTAACCGACCATATTTGTCTACCGGTAAAAAAGTGACCCTGTGCCCCTCTTTTTCTAAGTCGCGACATACATCGAGTACAGCATGATGCTCTATTGCCGAGGTAATAATATGACCAAAACCTTCATGCTTCTTAGCCGCGCCGCGCAGAACTATATTGTTTGATTCTGTCCCTCCGGAGGTAAAGTATATCTCCCCGGGACTTGCGCCCAGGGCTGATGCTGTCTTTTCACGCGCTTCTTCAACAGCATTGCGTACTTCCCTGCCTTTTGAATGAACACTGGACGGATTTCCGTATTGCTCTTTAAAAAATGGCAGCATAGCTTCCAAAACTTCTTCCCTTACCGGTGTGGTAGCACCATGGTCCATATAGACTTCTCTGCTGTTCAAGATCTATTCCTCCCTTTCTCTTAGGTTAACGTTTCTGCCGGCTTAACTTCAACCAGCTCATCAAGTGACACTTCATCCAAAACATCATTGATACGATCTCTGAGCTTTTCCCAAACCTGCCTGGTCAGGCAGTCATCTTTACGATGACAGCAAGACTCGCTGTCAACCTCTGAAAGGCAGTCAACAGGAGTTATGGGCCCTTCTACAGCCCGGACTATATCCCCGACATTTATTTCAGCAGGCGGCCGTGATAAAATATAGCCCCCACGGGAACCACGAACACTTTGAATCAAATCGGCCCGCCTCAAATCAGGAAATATTTGCTCTAAAAATTTAAGCGATATTTTTTCCTGCTCAGCAATTTCACGCAGTGGTAAAGGCCCTTCCTGGTAGTATATTGAGAGAACCGCCATAGCCCTGACCCCGTATTCAACTTTAGCTGAAAGTTTCATTTTCACTACTCCCATTTTAATTCCGACTAAACAACTCGGGTATTGCCCACGAAAAAGAATAACACCTGTTTAACCTGATGTCAATGCCAAAATTCATAAAAAAACCGACGTATATACGTCGGTCATAAAATTAACCACCGGTAAACCTGACTCGGATTTACATGATTTATAACTTCATCACGTTTGCGGCCTGCGGCCCGCGGTTTCCTTCGACGATCTCGAATTCAACCTCCTGGCCTTCTTCTAATGTTTTGAAGCCTTCCTCTTGAATTTCCGAGTAATGCACAAACACATCTTTATCATCTTCCACTTCAATGAAACCGTACCCTTTTTCAGGGTTAAACCATTTAACCTTACCCTGCATTAAACAAATACCTCCTACAAAGAACCCTGATAAACAGGGCATTATTTCGACTAAAGATTACCACATCTTAACCTGAAAAGCAAGATATTTAGTGATTTTCTAAAAACATCTGCAGCCCTAACGATAATATGATTGCCTGCCTTAAATAAACAGCGACAGCAAGAGCTTTGGCGTTTCATTTTTGTTCGTAATTTTGCACTTCAGGTAACATTGAAGTATCGCTATAAATGATGCAGCGCCTTTTGAAATCGGCTTGCATTTTCTGTAAATCGCAGCAGCAAAAATACTCGTCGATTCTTGATATCTTCTTTTCAAGAAGAGCATCATGCTATAATAAGGCAGGAGCTAAACTTTTTTTAGAGGTGAAAACTGTTGACCCTGAGAGGTGTCGGTGTTGACCTGGTTTCCATTGAGAGAATCGACAGGGTATATAACAAGTACCCCGGGCGTTTCTTGCGCAGAATATTAACTGCTTCCGAAGAAAACTCCTTTAGGGAAAGAGGATCTTCGACCGCTACACTGGCCGCCCGTTTTGCCGCCAAGGAAGCGGTATTGAAAGCTATCGGATGCGGGATAGGACCGGCCGCAATGAATGAAGTAGAAATTCTCGCCGCTGCCGGGCGGCAGCCAAAAGTTAAGCTCTACGGCAAGGCTTCAAGCCTGGCCAGGGAAAAGGGCATTACCGAAATCTGTATCTCCATGAGCCATGAAACTTCTTTTGCCTGTGCATTTGCTGCTGCAATCGGAAAGCCCGAATAGCAATGGAGGCTTTGGAAGAGGTTCATCGGACTGTTTATTTATCTCTTGTTTTGTCCGGAAAGTCCGCTTTGTGAGCGGGTATAGTTAAGCAGTCCTCCCTCTTTTACAATTTTCAACTGCCGCAGCGAGAGCTGGTGTTCTGCTTCTATAGCGTAGTTCCCCTCAACATGTTCTATAATAATCCGCTTGCTTTTCAGCTGCTCGCTGACGTTATCAATCTGCAGTTCATCTCCCACAGTTAATTTTTCATAATCTACAGGTTCACTAAAAGTAAGGGGTAATATGCCAAAGTTCACCAGGTTAGCCTGGTGAATACGGGCAAAGGATTTAGCCACCACCGCCTTTACTCCAAGGGCCATCGGGGCCAAAGCGGCGTGTTCACGGCTGGAACCCTGCCCGTAATTTTCGCCGGCGACTATTAAACCACTGCCGTATTCACGGGCACGATCGGAAAATTTGCTGTCCAGGGGAGCAAAAACATATTCACTGAGCGCTTCTATGTTTGAGCGCAGGGGAAGCACTCTGGATCCTCCGGGCATAATGTGGTCTGTAGTTATATTATCTTCAACAACCAGCAAAACCCTGATTTGTATTTTTTCAGGCACAGGTTTATTTAAAGGAACCGGTTTAATATTCGGACCGCGAATTATTTTCATATCTCCGCCATCAGCAGGGGGCGCAATAATCATCCTGTCATCGATAACCGGAGCATATTCTTCTGGTAAGCTGGGAAAATCGCCAAGCTCACGAGGATCTGTAATCTCACCCTGCAGGGCTGCAGCAGCTGCTGCTGCAGGGCCGGTAAGATATACTGAGGCATCGGCTGTTCCACTCCTGCCGGCAAAATTGCGGTTAAAAGTACGCACAGAAACAGCTCCTGAAGGCGGAGCCTGGCCCATACCGATACACGGCCCGCATGCTGTCTCCAGTATCCTGGCCCCGGAACGAATCAACTCCTCTATAACACCTTCACGGGTCAGGCTGATTAATACCTGCCGTGAACCCGGCGCTACAACCAGGCTGACCCCGGGGTGGACTACCCGCCCTTTCATGATTTCCGCCAGTAACCGCAAGTCTTGATAGGACCCATTGGTACAGCTGCCAACAGCAACCTGGTCAACCTTTACTGAACTAATTTCACGAATCGGTATGACCTTATCGGGACTGTGGGGCGCTGCTGCCAGAGGTTCGAGCTGATCAAGCGCTATGGTGATTTCATGATCATAGTCAGCCCGCAAATCGGCCTCAAACGGCTGCCAGTCCTTTTCCCTGCCCTGTGCTTTCAAAAATTTCTTGGTTACTGTATCACTGGGGAAAATTGAAGATGTTGCTCCGAGTTCAGCGCCCATATTGGCAATAGTCGCCCTTTCTGGCACGGTGAGATTCTCCAGACCGGAACCGTCATATTCAATTACTTTTCCCACGCCGCCTTTTACCGACAGGCGCCTGAGCAGCTCAAGTATAACATCCTTTGCTCCCACCCATGGGGAAAAATTGCCAACCAAATTTACCTTTATCACTTCCGGAACAGTTATGTAAAAAGGTCCTCCTGCCATTGCAACAGCCACATCAAGCCCTCCGGCCCCGATACCAATCATTCCTAAACCTCCGGCAGTCGGAGTATGGCTGTCAGAACCAAGAAGGGTTTTGCCCGGGACACCAAAGCGTTCTAAGTGCACCTGGTGGCAAATCCCATTACCCGGCCTGGAGTACCATACTCCAAAACGGGCAGCAGCCGACTGCAGGTAGCGGTGATCATCTGCATTTTCAAAGCCATTTTGGAGAGTGTTGTGATCAACATAACTGACCGAGAGTTCTGTTTGCACTTTCTCTATACCTAATGCCTCCAGCTGCAGGTAAGCCATGGTGCCGGTAGCATCCTGGGTCAGGGTCTGATCAATACGAAGCCCTATTTCAGAGCCTTTTTTCATTTCTCCATCCACCAGGTGTTTCTTTAATATTTTATAGGTTAAATTGTCAGGCATTTACAAACGCCACCTTTCCAAATTAACTGACTTCTGCCCTGATTAATTTCCTTTTTATCAAATTCCCCAAAATAGGCAGTAACATAATTACTGCACAGAGCAGGAATATCGCCTGAAAGTTAAACCAGGTAAGCAGTACGCCAACAGTCACTGAACCGATTACAATACCCAGGTCAAAGGCAGTGGTAAAGGTTGCCATCCCAACGCCCCTTTCCATTACTGCCAGGCGGTCTGCAGCCATTGCCATAACCGAAGAGTGTCCTGACCCAAAACCGATCCCGAGGACAAAAGCGCTTAGCAAAAACTGCGAAACTGTTACTGCGGTAGCAATCATCACCAGAGAGACAGCAGCAATTACCAGGGCCGGCAGTAAAATCACCTGCCTTCCAAAGTAATCGGACAACCGACCGGCGACTGGACGCGAAAACACGGTGGTAAGCGCAAATATTGTAAAAAAGTAACCGACTGCCTGCAAATCGCGCACTTCACCCAGTAAGGGTAAAAATGTAAGAATTACTCCAAGATTAAAAGTCATACATAATATAATCAGGGATGGAAAAATCACCTTGCCCAGTAAGAGAGGGGTTTTCTCTGTGCCACTTTTATCAAACATGGGCTCCCTTACAATAGCGCTGCATAACAGGGCTAAAAGGGCAGCAACTAAAGCTACCAGAAATAAAAGCAGGTAATTGCCTGATGTTGTTACCCTGAGGTATTCACCAAGAACAGGAGCAGTAGCCAGCGAAAATGGCGGAGCCATGCCCATTAAACCCACAGCTGAACCTCTTTTGCCTTCAGGAGCAAGATCCAGGGTAAGAGTATTAAAAGCCAGCAAGAATGCACCCCAACCGAAACCTTGTATCGCCCGAAAAATAAATAACAGGGGTAGCGCCGGCAGTAAAAGCAGGCCCAGGCCGGCTGCGGCATACAAAGAGATACCCATTACCAGAAGTCGTTTCCTGCCCCTTTTGTTAAGATCACGACCCTGGAAAGGACGCAGAATGATAGAACAGAAAACAAATACGCCCATTAATAAACCAACAGAAGCTTCTCTTCCCCCGGCCTCAATAACATAAAATGGCAAAATAGGTATATAATAATCAAGCGCAAAAAACAGGAAAAAAACTGCGCCAAAAAGAGCGATGAAGTTTTTGTTTATAATTCTATCCTTCGGATCAACAGGCATTAACTCTGCTCCGTGGCTTCCAGGCAATTATCCCTGCCTAAAAAACAATCCAGCAACTTGAATCCTTCCCTGAATAACAAGCCGGTATCGGCTGCCGAGGATTCATCAAATGTCCGGCCCCTGTTGTTTTTTAGATCATTACTACGAAAAATGGCAAAGGGCACCGGCTCCCTGGTATGCGTCCCCAGGGAAAGGGGGGTGGCATGATCTGTTACCAGCAGGATACTATAATCAAAGTTACTTTTATCCAACTCTTCCCTGACCACCTTAACTACTTCGCTGTCAATAAGCTCAATCGCCTTAATTTTATTATCGGCTTCAAAACGATGTGAACACTCATCGGGAGCTTCAATATGCAGATAAACAAAATCATTCCCCTGTTTCAACGCATCGAGAGAAGCCCTGACCTTTCCACTATAATTGGTATCTATATCACCTGTAGCTCCTTCAACATCAACAGTGCTTAAACCGGCAAAAAGCCCGATACCTTTGACCAGGTCAACCGCAGATATAACTGTACCTGCAAGCCCATATTTTTCAGCGTAGGATGGAATCATCGGTTTGCGGCCGGCTCCCCAGATCCAGATTGAGTTGGCCGGACTAAGTCCTTTTTTTACTCTCTTCCTGTTAACCGGATGGTCGGCAAGGATATCCCAGCTCTTTTCCATCATCATTCTGATCCTATCCCCTTCTTTTCCGGCCGGCAGGTATTCACCGATCTTTTGACCGCTAATATCATGGGGAGGTGTTAACTGCCATTGATCGGTGGCTCCATGCCATACCATCAGATGACGATAGCGAAAACCGGTATGAAAGTCTATTTCTTTCGAGCCTAAAGCAACCCCGACAGCATCTATTAGTTCAGCTGCCTCTTCACTGGAAATCTCCCCGGCACTGTAATCCGACATAATTTTTTCAGAATATGGTTGATCAGCGGAAAGAGTCACCAGGTTGCAGCGGAAAGAGATATCTTCAGGGTTTAAATTTACACCGAGGCTGATCGCCTCAAAAGGAGAACGACCTGTGTAATACTTTAGCGGATCGTAACCCATTACTGAAAGATTAGCTGTATCGCTGCCGGGCGGCAGCTTCTCCGGAATTGTCTGAACGAGACCAAGAATCCCTTCTTCAACCAGGCGATCAAAATTAGGGGTCCGTGCGTGCTGCAGCGCCGTTTTATTATTAAATTGTTCCATCGGATAATCAGCCATGCCATCTCCTACAATAACCATGTATTTCAACGATTGATCACTCTCCTTGTATTATTTTCCGGGTATCTGTCTTAGGGCATAACAGTATTCGGGGATCTGTTTAGTCAACTTTGTCTTAAAATGACTATCTTGCAGATAATAACAGCGCATCTGCAGATAATAAAACTGTGCCCTGAAAATACCCTGTTCGAATCTTTTTGTCAAGAGTGGCTGTTTTTTTACAAAGGATTTTCGGGCTTTTTTGGCGAAAACAAAGCATAACAGCAAGCGAACCCGAAAGGAGTCGGTTCAGTGCGTTATTACAGTACGAGGAATCAAGATCAAAGCACAACTTCTGCAGAAGCGATCAAACAGGGGTTAGCTGACGACGGGGGCCTTTATGTCCCCGCTGAAAGAGCAGTGCCGTTTAAGAAAGAAAATTTACCCCGGGGCAGCTACACTGAAATAGCAGGCGAGATATTTAAATTATTCTTAACCGATTTCGATGCCGCCGACCTGGAAAAAGCTATAGCATCAGCTTATAATGACATCAATTTTGATCATCCCTTAATCACGCCACTGCACAAACTCTCGCCTGAGCTTTATGTCATGGAACTATGGCATGGACCAACCTATGCTTTTAAAGATATAGCTTTGCAAATTTTACCTCACTTCCTGCGAACTGCAGTCGAGGTTACAGGTGAAAAAGCAGAAATTGTTGTTTTAGCGGCAACTTCGGGCGATACAGGAAAATCGGCCCTGGAGGGGTTTAGTAATGTATCCGGCACCAGGATTATCGTCTACTTCCCGGAAGGCGGGGTTAGTGAGGTACAGCAATTACAGATGGTAACCCAGAAAGGTGATAATGTCGGGGTTGCAGCCGTAAGGGGGAATTTTGACGACACCCAAAACGGCGTTAAAGAATTATTCAACGATCGTAAGTTGAAAGAGCAGCTGGTAAAATCAGGTTACCGTCTCTCATCTGCCAATTCAATTAACTGGGGGCGTCTGCTGCCGCAAATAGTTTACTATTTTGCAGCTTATCGTGACCTGGTCAGCCGGGGAGAATTGCAACCGGAAGAAAAAATTAACTTTGTGGTTCCCACGGGCAACTTCGGTAACATCCTGGCCGGTTATTATGCCCGTGAGCTGGGGCTGCCTGTAAACCGCCTTATTTGTGCCGCTAACCGAAACAATGTGCTCTCGGACTTTATAAATACAGGGCGGTACTTAAGCCGCAGACCACTTCACCGGACCTGCTCCCCGTCTATGGATATCCTTATTTCCAGCAACCTGGAAAGACTGTTATTTGAACTAACCGATCATGAACCGAAAAAGGTTACAAAATGGATGGAACAATTAAAAGGTAACGGCGAGTACCAAATTGACCCGGGAACTTTGAGAAAGATGCAAGATCTTTTTTGGGCCGATTATGCCGATGACCGGGAAACGCTGCAGACTATTGCCGAAACTTACAGGGATTTCCAGTATCTTGTCGACACGCACACGGCTGTTGGCCGGGCAGTCCTCGATAAGTACCACCTCGCAGAAAATGACAACTGCCGTTCGGTACTACTTTCTACCGCCAGTCCCTTCAAGTTTAGCGGCAGCGTAATTAAAGCTCTTTTTGACGGCGGAAAATATTCAGGTGTTTCTGAGCTCGACCTGCTGCAAATTTTATC